>JBATTD010000688.1:0-13727 GCA_049670345.1 Ignavibacteriaceae bacterium | reverse complement strand
CTAAAATAATTTTTTGACGGGGGGAATATCTTTTTTAAAAGAAAAAATAACAGATGCAGCTAAATTTAAATTATATTCTTTTTTTTCTTCTTCGTTCAGCTTTTCTCCCTTCTGATTTTCTCTTGTAACTATCTTTCTTCTTATCTCTTCCGAAATCAGATCTTGTCGCTTTCTTTCTACCTTCTGAAACTTCAACATTAATTTTACGCTTCTTAAATTCCTGTCCTTCAAATCCTTTCAATATTTTTTCAGTGTATAATTTATCGGCTTCAAAAAAGGAAAAGTTTTTCAGAATTTCTATCTCACCAATTTCGATGTCACGAATATTTGTGTAGTCGTTTATCATACCGATAACATTTACCGGTTTGAGGTCGTCCGTTTTTCCTAAATTGATAAAAAAGCGTGTGAATAATTCTGCATCACGTTTATTGCCTGTTCTATTTTGTTTGCTTCGTATTCCCTGGCTTTCCGGTACGTTTAGGTCGGACGTATTTTTGTAGTAATCAAGAAACCTGTTAAACTCAACCGATACAAATTTTTTGATCAACTCTTCACGGTCAAGCCATTCAAGCTTATGCATAATAGCAGGAAGGAAAGCATCAATTTTTTCATTATCAACTTCAACTTTTTCCATTTTGTCAACTAAATGCAAAAGCTGCTTTTCACATATATCTTTTCCAAGCGGAACGGGTTTGTTATCAAACTTTTTATTGATCTGTTTTTCAATCAGTTTGAGTTTATACTTTTCTTTCAGATTGGCAATTATAATAGAAGTACCACTTCGCCCAGCCCTTCCTGTCCTTCCGCTTCTATGAGTATAAATATCTAATTCATCCGGTAAATTATAATTGATAATGTGAGTAAGGTTCTCAACATCAAGTCCGCGTGCTGCAACATCGGTTGCAACAAGTAGTTTTAACTGACCTAAACGAAACTTCGCCATCACCTTATCCCTTTGCGGCTGGGATAACTCACCGTGAAGCGAATCAGCGTTGTATCCGTCCTGGATTAACTTGTCAGCAACCTCCTGTGTTTCTCTCCTGGTTCGGCAAAAAATTATTCCGTAAATCTCAGGATAATAGTCCGCAATTCTTTTTAATGCTAAATACCTGTCGCGTGCATGGACCATATAGCTTACATGGTTTACATTATCGGCACCAACATTTTTTTTACCGATAGTAATTTCAACCGGATCTTTCATAAACCGGTTAGCCATTTTACGAACTTCATTCGGCATGGTAGCGGAGAAAAGAAAAGTATTCTTATCTTCCGGTGTTTCTTTTAGGATTGCTTCAAGTTCATCTCTGAAACCCATGTTAAGCATTTCGTCGGCTTCATCAAGCACAACTGATTTTACATTCGAAATCTTTACCACTCTTCTTTTAATCAGGTCAAGCAGTCTGCCCGGTGTCGCTGAAATAATATGCACACCTTTTTTAATAATGCTGATCTGCCTTTCAATGCTTGCACCGCCGAACACCGCAGTTATCTTAACACCGGGTTCGTACTTCGCGTATGCGGTTAAGTCATCTGAAATTTGTAAACAAAGTTCGCGGGTAGGGCAGAGGATAAGATGCTGAACATGCTTAGCTGATTGATTTGTTTTTTGAATTAATGGGAGACCGTAAGCGGCAGTTTTACCTGTGCCCGTCTGTGCTAATGCAATTATATCATCACAATCTTCTTGAATTAAATGGGGGATTACCTTTTCCTGAACAGGCATAGGATCTTTAAATCCTAACTCTTCAATCGCGCGGATATATTTATATTCAATTCCAATCTCTTCAAAAGTCATAATATCACTTCCAGATAAATAGTAGTCTTTAAATTATAATTAAGCATACAAATTACGCATTCATAAGTTATTATCCTGATTTATTTGGGGGCTGGACCGAGCTCTCTGACCTAGAATCTTTGTAGCAAAAAAAATCTATAAAAAATAAAAGTAATTAATTTCACCAAGGCATCAAGAATTTCGATAACTTGAATATTTGAGCTAATAAGCTTCTCTCTGGTCATTTGCCAGTGTTTCATTATTTTAAAGTCATTCTGATTATCAAAATTCTAATTTGAAATCTTGCTTATATTATATAATATTTAAATTTAAAATTGCAAAATGCCTCACGAAGAAAAAAAACATAGAATAATTTTTATCGACTTAATGAGGGCGTTTGCCGTTTTTCAAATGGTGCAGGGGCACACAATTGATACGCTGTTAGCTGATAATTTTAGAAATCCGGATAATCTTATCTATGCAACCTGGCACTTTATGCGCGGCCTAACAGCTCCTATATTTATGTTCACTGCAGGAATAGTATTTACTTATCTGTTCCGTCTTGTTCAAAAACCATTTAACGAAAACCCCAGGGTTAAAAAAGGAATAAAGAGGGGATTACTTCTTATCTTTCTCGGTTATCTGATTAGATATCCAACCTGGACGATATTTGATTTTTCTTATGTGTCGGATTATTCAATGGGAGTGTTTTTAGCTGTGGATGTATTGCAATTAATTGGTTTTGGTTTATTGGCAATACTTCTGCTTCTATACATATCAGAAAAAATAAAGCTGAACGATTATTATAATTTTACTCTTGTTGCGTTATTAATATTATTAGTTTCGCCAATGTTTTTTAATATTGATTGGAATAGTTTCTTGCCGCAAGCCATAGCAGGATATTTTTATACAGGCACCGGTTCACTGTTTCCATTCTTTCCCTGGGCGGGATATGTTATTGCCGGTGGTGTGCTTGGTGCTTATCTTGCAAAGCATCCCAAGGTATTTAAGTCGTCTAAATTTAGTTTATGGTTGGCTGCAATTGGATTTGCTCTTATCATCGTCTCAATTATTATAGATTATTTTTCTGCATTAAAAGGAAACGAAGCGGTTGTAAACTCTGCAACTACAAGCTTAATATTTTTCAGGGTGGGAGCTGTGCTGGTACTTAATGCCATTGTTTCATACATATCGTTAAAAGTAAATTCTATACCAAAGCTTATTATTTTAATCGGAAGAAACACTTTGATGATTTATGTTGTGCATCTTCTTATTCTTTACGGAAGTGCATGGAATCCCGGATTATATGGATGGATTGGAAAATCTTTTAATGGTTTACAGGCAGTGATATCAGCAGTTGTAATGTTTGGTTTGATGATATTGATGGTACTGCTTTTTAATATATTTAAGATAAAAAATAAGCAGCTTGTAACCTGATAGTAAACAATTAGATATTTTCTTAAATTTGCTCAATCGTTGATTAAGATTATATATGAGAAAAACCGAAGCAACAAATCCGGAATTAACCGAAGAAGAGAAAAAATTAGAACAAACCCTCCGTCCTTCATTTATTAATGATTTTATAGGGCAGGATAAAATAACAGACAACTTAAATGTTTTTATTTCGGCTGCGCAAAAAAGAGGAGAAGCATTAGACCACGCGTTATTAACCGGTCCTCCCGGTTTGGGTAAAACAACTTTAGCGCACATCATTGCACACGAAATGGGTGTTAAGCTTAAAGTAACTTCCGGTCCTGTATTGGAAAAACCCGGCGATCTTGCAGGAATACTTACCAACCTTGAAGAAAAATCAGTCCTTTTTATTGATGAGATACATCGCCTGAGTCCTGTTGTTGAAGAATATCTTTACTCCGCAATGGAAGATTATAAACTCGATATTATGATTGACAGCGGACCGAATGCACGGATGGTTCAAATCAGTCTTCCGAAATATACTCTGATTGGCGCAACAACCCGTGCCGGAATGTTAACTTCACCATTGCGTGATAGGTTTGGTATCAGGTTTAGACTGGATTATTATACTGCTGATAATTTAAAAATAATTGTTCAACGTTCTTCAAAAATTTTAGGTATAAAAATAGATGAAGATGCTGGTTACGAAATTGCAAAACGTGCACGGGGCACACCGAGAATAGCAAATAGACTACTAAAACGAACCCGTGACTTTGCAGATTTCGATGATAAAAAAATAATTGATATTGAAACTTCACAAAAAGCTTTATCTGCTCTTGACGTTGATGATTATGGTTTGGATGAAATGGATAAAGAAATAATTCTTGCAATAATTGAAAAGTACGGCGGCGGACCTGTTGGCTTAAACACTCTAGCAGTAGCAGTTAATGAAGACCCGGGAACGATTGAAGAAGTTTACGAACCATTTTTAATTCAGCAGGGATTTATTCAGCGAACTCCGAGAGGAAGAGAAGCAACTCCATTTGCTTACAAACGTTTTGGCAAAAAAAAGTTTGATGATAATAATTCATTATTTGATTAAACTGTTTTTCGCAAAGGGATGCCTTCGGCAAACGGTTTCCCAAAGCTAACAGTAAACTTAAGCTATCAAGATTTAGTTAAACTAATATTATTCAGGGAGTCATTATGCACCATCGTCTCTTATCCGCATTTGTCATTATACTCTTATTAATAATTTCAGTTCATCCGTTTTTATTTGGGCAGGATGATCTGTATATACCTTTAAATATAAAAGAGGCATACGAAAATGGCACACGAAATTACAATGGGACGCCGGGACCAAATTACTGGCAAAATTCATCTGATTATAAAATTAAAGTGGAGATTGATCCTGAAAATAAAATACTCTATGGATCAGAAACTATAAAATACCACAATAACAGCCCCGATACCCTTAAAATTTTAGTTATACGATTGTACCAGGACATTTTTAAGATTGGAAACGCAAGAGATTTTTCTACAAAGAAAGCAGCTATTAACGATGGGGTAAACCTTTCAAAGGTTTTTGTAAACGGAGAAGAAGTTGATACATCGAGCGCGATTACAAAAAAGAGATCAGGTACAAATCTCATTTTAAAATTAATTGAATCGGTACATCCGCATACAGATATTGATCTTGCGTTTGAGTGGGATTTCATCATACCTCACAAAACTACTATTCGGATGGGAGCTTATGATTCAACATCATTCTTTATAGGATACTGGTATCCACAAATGGCAGTGTATGATGATATTGACGAATGGGATCATAACAATTACGGCGGGCAGCAGGAATTCTATAACGACTTCTCAAATTTTGATGTTGAGATTAAAGTCCCTAATACATTTGCGGTTTGGTCAACAGGTGTTCTACAAAACCCTGATGAACTTCTAACCCAAAAGACATTGGATAGATTTAATTCTGCACATAACTCTGATGAAGTTGTTAGAATTGTAACTGAAGAAGACCTGGACGAAGGTAATATTTTCAATAACTCTTCAACTCATAATATGTGGAAATATAAAGCAGATACAGTTCCCGATTTTACTTTCGCTTTGAGCGATCATTATTTGTGGGATGCCGTAACTACCGTTGTAGATTCCTCAACTGAGCGAACAGTTTTTATACAGGCAGCATATAAAGCTGCATCAAAAGATTTTTATGATGTTGCGGATATTTCAAAACAAGCGATTGAATTCTTTTCGTTTGAAATACCTGCGGTTCCTTTTCCTTATCCATCATTAACTGTTTTTAATGGCTCAGGTGGAATGGAATTCCCGATGATGATTAACGATGGATCAGCAAGCACTCTTGCAGGAACAGTTGGTGTTACATCTCATGAAATTGCACATACTTATTTCCCTTTTTATATGGGAACAAACGAACGAAAATATGCTTTTATGGATGAGGGATGGGCAGTAATGCTTCCGTATGATTTTCAGGAAAGAATGGCTGAGGGTAATGACCCTCGTAAAAAACAAATTTTTCGTTATCAATATTTGGCCGGAACTGAACGTGATGTTCCGTTAATTGTTCCATCTGTTAATTTAATACGCGTAACTTACAGCATGTCCGCCTACTCACGTCCAAGTGCTGCGTACGAAAATTTACGAAACATGCTTGGTGATGAACTTTTTTTAAAGGGCTTACAATCCTTTATGGAAAGATGGAACGGCAAGCATCCTATTCCGTACGATTTATTTTATTCATTTAATGATGGAACAGGTAAAGACCTAAACTGGTATTGGAGATCGTGGTTTATTGATTTTGGCTATCCGGACCTTTCAATCACAAAAGTTGTAATAGGTGATACTAACGTAAGTGTTACTGTTAAAAAAGAAGGAAACATTCCAATACCAATTAAATTAAGTTTTATTTATTCGGACAGTACCGAATCCGTATTATATAAAGATGCTTCGGTCTGGTCTGATGGTAAAGATGAAATTATTATAACAGAAAAAACTACAAAGACGATTGATAAGATAAAGTTAGGAGATGCGCATATACCGGATGTTAATTATAAACGGAATACTTACATTATTGAAAATTGAACAAAAATAAATCAGGGCTTGGAATCCAAAGGATATGATAAAGGAAGATTTTCTCTAAGGGAAGAAGCGGGAGTTTACCATTTTCAATCGTTGCTAAAAAAATATTATCAGCGCTTCATAAACGAGCAGCTCTGATTTTACAAATATCTGAAATGCTTATTTATCCTTATCTGTTGCCTTTTTAGTGGTTTTCTTTTTCGTAGTTTTTTTCTTTTCCGTTTTTACTTCTTCGGTTTTACTCGACTTTGCGGTTTTCTTTTTAGTTTTAGTTTTTTCGGGTTTTACAACATCAATCTTTTTCTCATCTTTTTTCTTTTCTACTATCACTTCTTCTATTTTATCAGGTACTGCAGTTGCCTTTTCAGTCTTTACCTCTTCGGGTTTTACAACATCAACCTTTTCCTCATCTTTTTTCTTTTCGGTTTTCACTTCTTCGATTTTACTTGGTACTACAGTTGCCTTTTCAGTCTTTACCTCTTCGGGTTTTACAACATCGACCTTTTCCTCATCTTGTTTCTTTTCCACCATCACTTCTTCTATTTTATCAGGTACAGCAGTTTCCTTTACGGTCACTACCTCTTTGGGTTTTACAACATCAATCTTTCTCTCATCTTTTTTCTTTTCTACTTTTACAGCAGTCACAGGTGTAAATGAATTGGCTTTTCTTGGTCTGCGTTTGCCAAAAGTCCCTCTGAAAATTTTCCCCCTCTTTGATTTTTTATCTCCTTTACCCATAAAATTGCTCTCATTAAATTATCAGAAAATTTGAACATTCAATTATACTCTACAATTTATTAAGTTGCAATTTTACTTCATCAATACTTGTCTGTCTTTGCTCTGCTATAGGTAAGAAAATTTTGTTATAGAACATTTTATAGTTGTAGATGATTTTAAAGAGTTTGGATAACTCTGGTGTAATTCAATTTTATGATGAAGCAATCTGAATATAGTCAAATTTCTTTTTTCTGCTAAAACCTGTTATAAAATTATAGATTGCAAAAAGTTCAAGCGAAAACGGGATGTAACCTATATAGCCTAATAACGGCATTTCAAAAAGATGAAGAAAGTTTACCATTGGTGTATCGTAAATCCATTTGGGGTACGAATAATAATTCCACATCTCCCAAAAGAATCCGCAAATTAAAGTACCGATTGCTAATGCAATTATTGGACTCCAATTACCTTTATTTGTATAATCAAATAAAGTACGGTTTTTTAGTTTGTAGTTTATCGGCTCAAGTATAAAATAGACTGCGGCCCATTCAAAGTAATAAAAGTATTCAGGTAAAATAATAACCAGTGCAAGCATTGTAAACCCGGCTAAAAGAAATTTGTTAAGCGTTGCATTTGTTGGCGATAATATTTTGCCTTTTTTGAAATTATTAATCCACTTAAAAGTTCCAACCAATTCGGCAGTTCCAAAAACAGCAGGCATTACAGTTGAGAAACTGATTGTAGCTAAAATTGCATACTCAACATCTGTAAAGAATTGTTTGCCGTAATAAAGCCAGTTTTGTGTTCGCCAGTTAATAAATTCGAAAAGCCACCATGCAGGAGCAGAAATTAAAAACATCAATGCAAATTTCTTTCTGCTTCTTGTTAAAAGGGAAGTACCTTTCCTGTAAAATACAAGGGCATCAATAGTTAAAACGTAACCAAGCCAGAGGGGGAAGAAAAGTATTTGTGTGCGGAGTCCTTCAAGATTCCAATTTAAATACCAGAATATCAGAATTAGTAAAATCCCTATCCATCCATACACAGAAAATTTTTGATTTGAAATCATATTAATTGTCAAAACATAATCGTTTCAAAATATAAATGTTCTATTTTTAATTACAAGTCCGGCAGGTCATTTAACAATTGCCGGGCAATATGTAATCCTGGTGAAATTCTGAGCGCTTGATTAAATGCATCACGTGCTTCTTTTATTTGCCCTAAATGACTATAGACTCGGCCCATATTCACCAGGACATTCGGAGATTGCGGGTTGAAAAGTTGTGCTTTTTTATATGATATTATAGCCTGATCGAAGTTAGCAAGTAAAACGAATGTATTACCCAGATTCAAAAATCCATCGGGAATATCCGGATCCAGAATAACTGCTTTTTCAAAGTAAGGTAATGCTTTCGAAGGATTATTTTTACTCTGTGCATAGAGATTACCAAGTGTGTAATATACGTAGGGGTTTTGTTTATCTTTTGTAAGTGCCTTTTCCAGAGTAGTTATGGCTTCCTCTGTGCTGTCATTCTTTGCAAGCGTAATACCCAATTTTTCTAAGTATTCGGGTTCATCGGGTAGCAATTCATTTGCTTTTCTAAAATTTTTAATTGCCAGGTCAAGGATGTTTAATTCAACATAGCTTTGGCCGAGGTAAAAGTATGAATCAGCATCCTCCGGACGAAGTCCAATTGATTTATTTAATGCAAGTACAGCGCCAGAAAATTCTTTACGGAAATATTGAACCTTGCCCAGAAAATAATAACCTGTTGCATTACTTGCCGATATTTTTAATCCCTTTGTTAAATAGTGTAATGCTGAATCCAGGTAAGAAGTAATGATAGATTTATCTTTCCAAAATTCGAAGTAAGCCATACCTTTACGTATATAACTATCTTCATCTTCATTATTAATATCAGCTACAAGAGAAATAACCGGACTATCTTTCGAAATTTCTCTTAACGATTTCCAGTTTATTGTATCATCATCTGCATTTACTCTTATCCAGTGATCTGTATTAATAACTCCGTGTAAAGTATTCTCGGTTCCGGTTCTTTTCATATGACAGGGTATGCAGTCATTTGTTTCCGAATGAGCAAACCGTGATTTTACCCCGGGGAGACTTTGCGGGAGATGACACTTCTGACAGTTCTGCCGGTTATAATCAACAGTCATTGTTGTTGTCATACGATGCGGATCATGGCATAAATCGCATGTCATTGAACTATGACTTCCATCAAAGCATCGGCTGAGTGAAAGCCTGTATGCACTGTTTGCAACTCTAAAAGCCTCCTTTTTTACATTTGATGGTGAATAAACAGATCTGTGAGTTTTAAGTAACATTCCCGGTCGGAAATCAAACCATGTATTGTCACCATTCAAAGCCCAGGCCTGTCCTTCGAGATGACATTGCTGGCAAATATCAATCCTCCGCTGTGGAGAAAGTTTTGGCGGATTAACAATTGTTACAGTATTTTCAAAAGGCAGATTGATGTCCTCCTTATATTCCTGTCTGACATGTAGATCACCCGGTCCGTGGCAATCTTCGCAGCCGATTCCAAGATGAATTTTTCCGTTATACCTGTTGTTTGCTGTTGATGATAATTCCATGTGCCCGTTATGGCATGAAAAACACATCGGTGAAACATAACGGGAGAATCTTACATTATTAAACTCACTATAACCGGGACTCATATCCCACCTGTTCTCATGTGTATACCATGTTAACGGCAGTTGATAATACATCCCGTTGTCCTGATAAAAATACATCCGCAAGTCCTTACCGGAGCCGATAATATATTGAGCTTCTTCTACTCGTTCATGAACGATGTTGCCCTCATCATCCAACCGGTACTCCCTCTGGTAAAAACGATCATCACGCTGTATCATTTCATAATAGAAATTTTTTGATGAATCATAGACTGATTCTTTCTGAGGAAACTCTTCAATAATATTTGATGAATACATTCTTGACATAGAGCGACCGGTTTGAGATTCAATGTATACATTATAGATCTCTTCATGACAGTCCCGGCAGGATTCGGTACCAACATATTTTACATCAAGGGCTGTGTTTAGGTAGATTATATCTCCGTCGGTAACATATTTTTTTTCCTCTGTATCATTATTGATGAGAGTAACCTGGTTTAAAAGAAATATTGCTGCCGCAATAATTACAATTGAAGTAAAGGAGAGAATAACAGTTTTAATCTTCATACCGAAATAAATTTCTATTTATAATAAACTCATCAGAAGCAATATGATAATACAATATTGCTAACAGTTATAAAAAAATAATATTGCTTTAGTTAATACCAAGCGTTTGTTTTTTGCCTGCTGAAAGCGGATTCTCACCGGTTAAGCTGCGCATAAACTCAATCAGATTTTCTTTTTCCTCTTCAGTAAGATTCAGTGGTTTTATATGGATGCTGAGATTTTCATTTTTTATCCCTCCCAGGACATAGAAGTCAACAACTTCTCTTAACGATCTAAGACTTCCATTATGCATATAAGGTGATGTACGGGCAATATCTCTAAGAGTAGGGGTTTTAAATCTGCCATAATCTGTATCATTTTTAGTTTCAACAAAACGCCCTAAATCGGGCTTTTCCAAATCCATTCCAACACCACTGTTATGAAAAAGTTCATCTGTAAAATTGGTGCCTTTATGACAGGTGATACAATTTACTTTTTCACTTTTGAAAAGCAAAAATCCGTTCCGGGCAGATTCTGAAAGTGCTTTTTTATCACCGGCTATAAATTTATCAAACGGGGACTCACCCGATAACAATATTCTTTCAAAAGAAGCAATTGCTTTTTGAAGACCTTCAACAGTAACATCAGTTCCAAAAACTTTTTGGAAATCATTTCTAATTGATTCATCGGAGTTCAATGTTTTCACTACATTCTCAAGAGGGTTATTCATTTCAATGGGGTTTTCGATTGGGCCAAGCACCTGATCTTCAAGACTTAGCGCCCGTCCGTCCCAAAATTGTCCCTCGCTAAAAAGCCTGTTGATGATAGCAGGTGTACTGCGGGGTCCTTCTAATCCTTCAATACCCACAGCTACGGATCTGCCGTCTGCGAAA
Source organism: Ignavibacteriaceae bacterium (assembly GCA_049670345.1). Taxonomy (GTDB): domain Bacteria; phylum Bacteroidota; class Ignavibacteria; order Ignavibacteriales; family Ignavibacteriaceae; genus BMS3ABIN03. The sequence continues at coordinate 2,624 of JBATTD010000688.1, read as the reverse complement.
CCAAGCAACGGGTTATGGCAGGTGGCACAGGAAACAGTACCGTCAACCGAAAGTCTTTCATCAAAAAAGAGTTTTCTTCCCAGTTTAATCTTTTCGATAGTTAAGGGATTATCTTCAGGAATAAACATGGTTAGTGAATCAAGACCGAGCGGAAGTTTAAGATCGAATAACTCTGCCTGTTCGTTACTTTTGTTACAGCTTATCGTTAGTATAGTAAGCATTAAAATAGTAAGCAACTTAAAATAATTTTTAAAACCCATTTGTTTTGATGTAATCTTTCAATTAGATTATTTGAGCGGTTAGAAACCATTAAGTCCGGTATTTTTGTGTTCGGACTATTTTCTTTCAAAATGAAAAAATATGACTAAAACTTCTTAAAATGCAATTATTTCATTCTTTCATTTAGAAGGAAATTCAACCAAATGAGTATGAAAATCCAAAATGATTAGAAGAAGTAAACTAAAATATGGACGAAAGTTTTTCATATTAGAGTGTTTTTAAATTAAATAATAAAGATCAGGATACTAAATTGCAAACGATTAATTTAAGCAGTTGATTATTGATTAGAGATGAACCAAATAATAAAAAAGCCGATCCAAATTTTCCTGTCAAATAACAGCATCAGGACCGGCTTATGAATTGGCACTTGTTAAATTACTTAACTCAATTTATTTCCCGGCTGTCATGGTGGTACGTGACAACATAATAATTTACAAAACAAACTTAATTGTTTTGTTCAAACGGGTAAATAATTTTCCAATCATTTTTCATGTCAACAACTGTCCAGCCTTTTTCGTTCGCTTCATCCAAAGCTTTATCTAATTTGCCTATGTGTGATTCTCTGTCATAAGCCCATTCTCTTTCCGCATCTGTATGACGTACAATAAGCATCAATCTTTTCCCATCACCTGCTGCAGTCCACTGTAGCATTTGATGATCGCCATCTGAATTACCTAAAGCTGCTATTGGTCTTTTACCAATAAATTTATTTATAGCTATGGGTTTTCCTTCTTTGTCATCAATAAAATCTAATTCGGGAAGTTTTAGTAAAACAGGCTTGCCATCTCTCATTTCAAATTTCACTTTACCCGAACTGCCGATAACCAGTTCCGGAGGAATGCCAAAGACTTCTTCTGTCCAGGGACGCATAAACTCAATTCCACCGCCGGAAACAATATATGTTTCAAATCCATTAGCTCTTAAGTAATCAAGCAATTCGAGCATTGGCTGAAACACCATTTCTTTATAGAGCTTATTCGTTTTGGGATGTTTTGCTGTTGTTATCCAATCTTTTACAATTTGTTCAAATTCCTCAGTAGTCATTCCAGCGTGCGTAGCCATAACTAATTCAATCAAACCATGCTCACCAAACGAAAGCACTTTCTTAATATCATTATCAATCACAGCCTGGAAGAGCGGGTTGTCTTTCCATTCCGGATGATCAGGTGCCATTGATTTTATTCTATCGAGCGCAAACTGAAGCTGGAAGTAATAAGGCTGTTCAGACCAAAGAGTTCCATCATTATCAAACGTAGCAATTCTATCTGCAGCCTTAACGAAGTTTGGATTAGTTTCATCCGTAACTTCATTTACAAAATTTAGTATAGATTGCTTTGCTGCTCCATCATTCCAGGAAGGAAGAGGATCAACGTTCTTAGTTGTTTGTTCTTTACATGAGTAAATAAAAAAAACAAAAATTAATAACCAGAAGTAAGATTGATATTTTTCCATAGTGATTTTTCCTCTTATTTTTTATTGCGAACAAATTCCACATAAAAAGTTAAACCCTGCACTGCTTGATAATAATCTCCTGCAAGCACATCCCTGTCTGGCAAATAACTTAATGTATATATTGAGCCTGGATAATTTACATCTCTTAATTCAACAGTTATTGTTAGACTACCTTGCCTCTCTTTCCAAGTTGCATTCCCAACATTTATTGGCTTGGGATTGAAATATTGTGCTTCGAGAGTTCCATCAACATTTACGTTAATAATCTTAATTAAATAACCTGCATCGGTTCTTAACCAATCCCCAACAAGTAAGTTCTTATCAACCACTTTTTTGTTTGATTGAAGAATATCACCGGAATTATTTGTAAACATAATGATTAGAACTACAATTAAGATTAATGTGGCTGCTGCAGAAATATAAATGATTTTATTTTTTTTCATAATTGGGTTTTTTTAATATAATTTCAAACTAATTTTAATACGTTAAAAATCTATACTGAAGTGAAAACTGAAGAGTAAGATCACCATCTTCAATTTTGTTTATTAGATAGTATTTAATTTCTCCGCCTAAGGATATTGTATGAGAAAGGGGATAGAAGTAAGAGCCGGAAGCTAAAGATCCCGTGCTAACCTGTGTGCTATTGACCGGGTTACCAAGCGCATCAACTTTAGATGTCAATATAAACAAACCTGATCCAATTGATAATCTAAAATTTTCAATTAACTCCATTGAAAAAACGGTTATGATGGGAACAGCAGTTAATTCTGATGATACATTAAAAGTTTTGCCGTTCTCTAACGAGCGTTGAGTGCTGATATCATAAAGATGGAGATAACCGGATTCAATTCCAATGCTAAGTAAGTGTTCCGGTTCCCACATTAACCTGATCG
>JBATTD010000687.1:0-14768 GCA_049670345.1 Ignavibacteriaceae bacterium | reverse complement strand
TTGCACTAATTTCACCTGCATGTGCAACAATTTCTGCTTCCCTTTGATGCTGCTTTGCATTAAGAACATTGTGAGCAACACCTTTTCGTTTAAGCATTCTACTCAATGTTTCAGAAACTTCAACAGAGGTAGTACCAACAAGTACCGGTCTTCCGGCTTTTTTAAGTTCTTCAATCTCCTCAATAACAGCATTATATTTTTCTCTTTTGGTTTTATAAACCGCATCATCCGAATCATCCCTTACTACAGATCGGTTTGTTGGGATGACTACAACTTCAAGTTTATATATTTCATGAAACTCACTCTCTTCGGTTTCGGCTGTTCCTGTCATTCCTGCAAGCTTATTATACATTCTAAAGTAATTTTGAAGCGTAATGGTTGCAAGCGTTTGAGAATCTCTTTGCACTTTTACATTTTCTTTTGCTTCAATTGCCTGATGCAGCCCATCGCTATACCGTCTTCCCGGTAAAATTCTTCCAGTAAATTCATCAACAATTGCAATCTTTCCGTCTTCAGTAACAACATATTCATCGTCTTTCTGAAAGAGTGTATATGCCTTAAGTAGCTGGTGAAGAGTATGGATTCTGTCGCTGGCTTCTGAATAATGATGATAAAGCGCATCTTTCTTTTTAAGCTTTTCTTCTTCACTCAGATTAGAATCGTTTTCAAACTTGCTTATCTCGGTTCCCAAATCCGGCAGTACAAAATATTCTTTTCCCTCTTTACTGCCCTTCGCAAGTTCTTCCCTTCCTTTTTCCGTTAAGTCAATCGTATTATTTCTTTCATCGATAACAAAGTATAATTCGTCATCAATGATGTACATATTTTTTCCTTTTTCACGAAGGTAATCAAGTTCGGTAGTTTCCTGTAACCGTTTGTTAGATGGTTCGCTGAATACTTTTGCAAGCCGATTACTTTTTGGTAAACCCCTGTAAGCCCTGAACAAAAGCACCCCGGCTTCTGTATTCTTCACACCATTGTCTTCAAGTAGTTTCTCTGCGTCTTGAATAAGCGATGCAACAAGATTTTTTTGCTTTCGAAACAAGTTCTCAATTTTCGGTCTCATCTCGCCATACAAATGGTCATCAACATCAACGGGACCCGAGATGATAAGAGGCGTCCTTGCTTCATCAACAAGAACGGAATCTACCTCATCAACTATTGCATAATTATGTCCTCTCTGAACCTGGTTTTCTTTTTCGATGGACATATTATCACGCAAATAATCGAAACCGAATTCGTTGTTGGTACCGTAAGTAATATCGCAGGCATATTGCTCCTGGCGCTGCTGTGAATCCATTGTATTTAAAATAACACCGACAGTAAGGCCATGGAATTTGAATATTTCACCCATCCACTCACTATCACGTTTTGCAAGGTAATCGTTAACTGTAATAAGATGAACACCTCTACCTGTTAATGCGTTTAAATACATTGGAAGCGTAGCAACCAAAGTTTTTCCTTCGCCGGTTGCCATCTCGGCAATTTTACCCTGGTGCAGCACAATCCCTCCAATTAACTGCACGTCGTAAGGAACCATGTCCCAGGTGATTTTGTTTCCTGCCATAGTCCAGTTTCTACCAACCAACCGCACGCAGGTTGATTTTACAACGGCAAAAGCTTCGGGAAGAAGCTGATCTAAAATTTCTTCGTACTCTTCATTTAGCTGTTCGTTGTAACTATCCAGTTCATCATGAGCATTCTGCCTATCAAAGTCTTCATTCGATTGGAGTTTTGTATTTAGCTCTTCAATTTTATCCCTGGTATCTTTAGTGTATTCATTTATCTTCTGTTTGAATTCCTCTGTTTTAGCTATTAACTGTTCATCGGTGAGATCTTTTATTTTTTCATATTCTGCATTTATCTCTTCAACGATAGGCCAGAGAAGTTTCAAATCTTTTTCGCTCTTATCACCGAATATTTTTTTAACTAAATTGCTTAACATTCGTTTTTATCTCTTAAGTTTGAATAATAATAATTAAAATTATAAATAGATGTTTTGAAATGCAATTTACGAATAATTCCATATATCAGTAGCAAACTTTATATAAATCATCCCTTTAAGATTTAGCATATTTAGTAATTTTACCCCACTTGTTATCTGTCAGGAAGTAGTTTGGTGCTGAATTGAATGAATAAGTTTAAGTCTATATAAAATAACTTTAAAGTAACTACGAGTTCACTCTAAAAACTTTATTGCCTAATCTGTCATTCCCACTGCCGAAGGCATTCCTTTGGAAGAAAGTGGGAATCTCTTATAATTTTAAAGATTTTGATTTCCGACTGCCTGTCCGGTAGGCAGGTTTTCACGGGAATGACCGTTTTGTAGGAGACTCAACTATAAAATTTCCATTTATATTCATTTAGTATTAGATTTATTCTATCTGATTCATTTTAATTTCATATCGTGCGTTTAAATAAAATATCTAAAGAATTCGAAGGTAAACTCGCAGGACTTTCTGCCGGTGTACTCTCATCCGATGAGTTTGAGAAGCTGATTAATATTTTTGAAGATGAGATTAGCAGAGTTTATTTTACAGCTACTTCCGAGGCCAATCTCTTCAGAATTATTCAGGGAACGTATGATAAGGTATTCTTAATCAGGGAATGTGTCAGATATCCGCATTATGCGGAAATCCTTATCTCAATCGCCGCAAACAGTAATTATTTAACAGATATTCTTGTCATCAATCCGGAATACTTTTACTGGATTGTAAATCCTTCTACATTAAATACAAGCATAAAAAAAACTGATTTTAAGAAAGAAATTGAATTTACTCTTTCTATGTTTACCACCTTCCGTGCTAAGATAAGTGCACTAAAAACAATTAAAAGGAAAGAGCTACTTCGCATCGGGCTGCGGGATATTTACTTAAAAATTCCGGTTAAAAATATTACTGAAGAATTATCTATACTTGCTGTCCACCTTACCGGCGAATTGTTTTCAATCTGCTACAGAGAGATTCTTAAAAAGTATGAAATAGAAAATCCCCCCGGCAAATACTGCCTTGCATCTCTGGGTAAGTTAGGCGGCGATGAACTAAACTACAGCTCGGACATTGATCTGATTCTTTTTTATGATAAAGAAAGAAAAATTCACAAAAGAAAATATTTAAGTGAGCTGCTCACAGAAACAACACAACTTTTCATAAAGTCTTCTGCTGAGATTACCGGTGGTTTTCTTTACCGCATTGATTTTAGGTTACGCCCGGACGGCAGAAACTCCCCGCTATGCAGAAGTTTGCAGGAGTATCTTAATTACTATGAAAGCAGAGGTGAAGACTGGGAAAGACAAATGCTTATCAAAGTAAATTTTCTTGGTGGAAGTAAAATATTGTATAAAAAATTTATAGACTTCCATACACCTTTCATTTACCCTTCTGCTCATTCCGTTTCACCAAAGAACCAAATTTTAAAAATGAAGGCAAGCATTGAAAGACAGATTAAAGATGAAGACAACATTAAATTTATTTACGGAGGAATAAGAGATATTGAGTTTTCCGTTCAGGCGCTGCAATTGCTTAACGGTGGAAAAAATGAAGGCATACGCAACGGTAATACGCTGCGAGCAATAGAAGAATTGGAGGAAGCAAAATTACTAAACAAGACGGAAGCAAAAACATTTTCGGATGCTTACATCTTCTACAGAAAAATAGAACATTATCTTCAGTTAATGAATGACAGACAAACACATGTTATACCAGAAGAAGGTGAACTGCTCGAGAAGATGAGCAACTTTTTGGGATTTAAAAGCAGCAAAGATTTTAAGCATGAGGTCATCGATAAGAGAAATAAAGTGCGGAAAATATATCAATCAATTTTAAGTGAAGAAGAAATTCGCAGTGATGCTAATTCTGTATTAACTGATATTGAATTTGAAGATAAGATCAGGACAAAGAATGATTTCCAATATTTAAGAGAAGGTAAGGGAATAACCGGCACACGAACGTTTGATTCAAAATCAATTGAAAGTTTTCGGAAAATTGAAAGCCGGTTTTCTGACTATTTAAAGAATTCCACTTTACCTGACAAAACTCTTTCAAACTTTGTGAGGATAATTAAAGGAGCAGATTTTCCTTCTATTTGGTACGGTGAATTAGTAGATAAAACTTTTTTTGATTTTTTGATGAAGATCTGTGAGCTTTCACAATTTGCAATAAATCTTTTTGCTGAAGATAAAGAGCTAAGAGAGTTTTTTCTAAGTCGCAAAGTATTTACAAAAATACCTGTCAAAGAATTATCCTTCTTCAATATAAAAACAATTTTATTCTATTTGGCGGTGCAAATAACTGTCGACATGCTTGAGCCGTTAAAGGCCTCGGAAATATTAAGTAAATTAATTCACATAAAAATTAAAACGCTTTTCGATGAACAAACTAAAGAGTTGGAATGGATCAAAGATTATTTCGTTGCATCTCTCGGAAGTTTAGGATCATCGGAATTAACTTTCTCTTCAGATCTGGATTTGATTTTTATAGTACGCAACTCGCAAAATTATCCTCATACCGAAAAACAATTTCAAAAAATATTAGCTTTAATTAGAGAAGAATTTAAACCATTCACCGTTGACTGCAGGTTAAGACCTGAAGGTAAAAGCAGTCAGCTTGTCTGGGACGTTGAAAACTCGAAAGATTATTTCAGGAACCGTGCGCGTGTGTGGGAGTTCCAAGCACTTATAAAAATTTCTTTCATCACAGGCGATAAAAGGCTTTACAATAATTTTACAAAGACAGCAGTATCATACATAGCAAAGTTCGGAGAAAAAAATATTATACGCGAAATGCAAGAGATGCGGAGACAAATCTCACCGCAAAAAATAACAACTTCATTCGAAATATATGATGTTAAAAAAAATAGCGGAAGTATAACCGATATTGAATTTATCATCCAGTATTTTTTGCTCTGCAGTCCGGTTTTGTATGCTAAATCATTGGGCAAAAAAACAACAGAACAGCTATATTTAATTAGTGAATCTTTAGATGATAAATCTGCAAAGATAATATTAAACAATGCATTTATCTTTTATAAAAGTGTTGAGCTGCTGAATCAATTAATTTTTACCAACACAACATCAAAAATTGTTTTAGAAGATAAAATACTTCACAGTATTTCTAAAAAAATGGGCTATAAAAATCCAGCACAATTTAAAGTTGATCTTAAAACTTATTCTTCAAAAGTAAGAAACATTTATTCACAAATTTTCAGTTAAATAACAAATGGAATTGGCAAAAAAATATTTTTATGTTTTAACGGGTTTCATTGTATTTATAATTTACCTCTTTACTTTAGCTCCTTCGGTTGTACAGATAGATTCGGGTGAGTTAGCAGCAGTGCAGGGAACTTTGGGGATTGCACACCCAACGGGTTATCCGTTGTTCACAATGATTGGTTACATTTTTTCTTTAATACCGTTACCGTTTACAAAAATATATCAACTCAATCTTCTTGCGGCTGTATTTTGCAGCGCTGGTATCGCGGTGTTTGTTTACACTGCAAAACTTTTACTTGATAATCTAAATTTAATCTCACCTACCAAAGTTAAAATTGAAAAGACAAAAAAGAACAAAAAGAAAAGCAAGAATGGTGATAGGAAAAAGGAAGGACAAGAAACTGTTTTAACGGAAACCGTTAAATATATTATTGCTATTGCCGGTGGATTAATTCTCGCATTCAGCGAAACTTACTGGCTTCAAAGTACCTCGGTAGAAGTTTATTCACTCCATATTTTATTAATGAACATAATTATTCTTTACGCTGTTAAAGCATTTCTTCATGTTGAAAAGGAGAGCGATAAGACCAACTTAAAGTTATGGCTTATCTTTTCAGCATTTCTTGCACTCGGTTTTACGAATCACATGACAACACTCCTAATAATTCCGGGAGTCGCTTATTTATTTTTTACGAAAAATAAATTCAGCAAAGCAGGATTTAAAAAAATATTACTAATGCTTACTGTGTTTTTTCCGATTTTAATTTTAATTTATTCTTATCTTCCTGTAAGAGCGGCACAAAACCCGATACTAAACTGGGGCAATCCAACAGACTTTGAAAATTTAATAAGACATATAACCGGCAAACAATACCAGGTTTGGCTTTTTGCTTCATCAGAAGCAGCAAAACAGCAGCTCATTCATTTTATTGAAACGCTGCTCGGTCAATTTTCAATCGCACTGGTTTTATCTTTGGTCGGGTTAATTGCATCTTTTTTTTATGCGGGGAAAATTTTTGTTTTTCTTATCATTACATTTTTATTCACAGTGTTTTATTCAATCAATTATGAAATACACGACATAGATACATATTTTTTACTTGCTTACATTTCACTCAGTTACTTTGCGGTATTTGGATTGCTGAAACTTTTTAAGATGAACGAAAAGAAAAGAATAATAATGCCGATTAGTGTTACAGTTGTGGTTATAGCAGTTCAATTTTTTATTAATGTTAATAAAACCGACCATAGTGGAATTTATACTTATGAAGATTACACTCGAACAATTCTTAATAGTGTTTCGCAGGAAAGTATAATTTTTGGTTATCAATGGGATTACTTCATTTCTCCCTCATATTATTTCAGGTATGTGGAAAACTATAGAAAAGATGTTGCTGTAGTAGATAAAGAACTTGTTCGGCGGTCCTGGTACTTTGATCAGTTGAATAGAAATTATCCATTTCTATTCGGAGAGCTGGAAGACGTTGTAAGTAAATTTAAAGCAGCATTATTGCCTTTTGAGAGAAGTGAAAATTTTAACGCAAATTTGCTTGAGAGTCTTTACAGAAGATTGATGACCGGGTTGATTTCAACAAATATTGATGAAAGAGATTTTTATGTTGCGCCGGAATTATACCAAAATGAAATGCAGCGCAGCGAATTTATTTTACCGCAAGGGTACACACTTGTGCCGGATAATTTATTATTTAAAGTTGTAAAAGGTGATGAGTATGTTCCGGCATCCGATCCTGATTTTCAAATAAGATTCAGCGACAAAAAAAACTATTACCTTGAGAAGATAGAGTATTTTACAGGCTTTATGCTTTTAAACAGAGTTAATTATGAATTGCAGCATGGAAAAGTTGAAAGAGCAAAAATTTTTATGCGAAAGCTTAAAAAAATTCTACCTGATTATAGTATTCCAACCACATTAAAAAATGTTTTGCCTTAAATCTAATCTTCCAAAGCATCAAGCAGTTCTTCTTTTCTTTCCTGTGTAAGCTCTTTCCGGGTTCTGAAGGACTGCAAAGTTACATCCATCTGCTGAATGAGGTTTCGTTTATAATATTTTGGTGCGTACAAGCTGCCGTCTAACATATAAAGTCGTTTAGTATCTTCATCATAAAAAACATAGTTAACAAACGGACCACCCATGCCTTTTATGTTCAAATCCCATAAACCCTGTGTAAACAAAGTATATCTGCCGTTAAAGTTAACTTCGTTTACAGTAAAATAATCTTCAGCAACAACAACATAACTTTCATTACCGGGCGTTAAATAAAAATTCTTTGTAACCCTGTTTCGTAAAACTTTAATAGAATCTTCATTTAAATATTCTGGTGTTGCATTATCAATCCAGTGAATGAAAATCCATCTTTCCATCTCGCTGCCCGGTGCGCGCCTTAGCCATACAAAATTATCTTCGGGTTTATTAAGTGCAAGATGATAATCTGCCTGAACATAAATTATCCAACCGTAATCTTTTAATAATTTGCCTTCAATTTCTTTTCGTTCATATTTTGCTTTGTATAAACTGTTAAATAATCTTTCATCCGAAATTTTTTGAAACGTGTAAAGAAGATCATCTGCATTCCCTAAAATTTTAGAATTCAGTTTTTCAATAGATGGGGCAGAGAGAACAGCAACAAATTGGTTTTTTGCCCAGAGATCATTTTTATAAACAATAAAATCCGGATCATCTTCCAATTTTTTTTCAACGGAGGAATCTACTACAGCTGAAATAAAATCAGAAGTTTTTGAACCTGAATTAAGAGGTGCAGCAATAATAATATTTTTTCTTCGATTATATTTTTTTATTTCTGAGGGATTAATTCTTTTAAGCGTAAATATTTTTTCCGGCTGGGGTGTGTAAATTATTCTTTCGAAAGTTGAATCAAGGGCTGTTTTAAATTCGAGATATTCTAATGAATCTGCCACAACAAATATTTCATCCTCAAATCCTTTTGCGGGTTTGTTTGATGGATCGCATCCGTAGATAGCTAATATGATTATAACAGCAGTAAAAATTTTTATTAAAGTCTTCATAATCTAACCCGGCACGCCTGATAATGCTAATTCAAGATTTGGTAGAAATATTATATAAAGTATCCACATTGAAAAGCCTACTGCAAATGGAATTGAAAAATTATCATCAACATATTTAGAAGAAATATTTTCGATTATGGCACCAACAAATGCAGCAACAAAGCCAATAATATATTCTTCATAAAAATATCCGACTTTTGGAGTAAATAATATAACAATGCTTGAACTAATTAAAAAAGCTAAAGTTCCCTCAAAACTTTTATAAAGGAATTTGTGTTTACCGAATTTTCTTCCTACCAGTGCAGCCATAGTATCGCCGATAATAAGAATTGAAAATGCAGTGATGAAAATTATTTTCGGAAAGACAAGCACACCAAAAACAGCAGAAAGCAAAACATAAGTTGCACCATTTAAGTTTTTCTTATCGCTATCAACCTCATGGCGTCTTAATAAAAAACCAAATAATTTATAAAATACTTTTCCTATTTGCGACGAAAAATATCTGCCAAGATCTAGTGTAAAGGCAAATACTGCCAAGCTGCCCAATATTATAGCAGCAGTTGATTGGGGAATAAAATAATATATGATTGGAATTGATAAAGAAAAAAGATGAATCAGTTTCCTAACCAATTCATCTTTATAATCAATAGTGCCGCAATCAGTTGGGGTCATCTTTAGGAGCTGTATCTTTATTTTTCCGCTTGTCAATCATTTCCTTCACATGCTCGGGTACTTCCCCGGCACTCTCTTCACTCTTCGTTGATTCCTCACCTTTACCGTTTTCCGGAACCGGCGGTAATTCTTCACCCTTAATTATAGCGTCAATTTCAGTAGCGTCAAGAATCTCTCTTTCCAACAATTCTTTAGATAATTTGTGTAGAATCTCCATATTATCTTTTAGTATTTTCTCTGCCCTTTCCATACCATTGTTAACTATCATCCTTACTTCTTCATCAATTGCTATAGCGGTTTCTTCGCTATAATCTCTGTGTTTTTGAATTTCGCGACCTAGAAAAATTTCTTCTTCTTTAGCACCGTAACTCAATGGTCCCAACCTGTCACTCATTCCCCATTCACAAACCATTTTGCGAGCAATGCCCGTAGCTTTTTCTATATCATTACCGGCACCGGTTGTATAATGCTTAAATACAATTTTTTCCGCTGCTCTTCCGCCTAAAGCATAAGTAATTATAGCTTCGAGATATTCTTTAGAGTAAGTATGTTTTTCATCAATAGGAAGATAACTTGTAACACCAAGTGATCTGCCTCGCGGAATAATGGTTACTTTATGAACCGGATCTGCCTCAGGAATCATTCTCGCGACAAGTACATGACCAATCTCGTGATAAGAAGTTGTTTTCTTTTCTTCTTCGGAAATGATGAGACTCTTTCTTTCCAATCCCATCATTACCTTATCTTTGGCTTCTTCAATATCTATTCTCTCAACCTTTTTCTTATCTTTACGTGCAGCGAGTAATGCGGCTTCATTAACAAGATTAGCTAAGTCTGCCCCAGCTAAGCCAGGAGTGCCTTTTGCAATAACTTCAAGGTTTACATTTTCACTCAACGGAATCTCTCTTGTATGAACCTTAAGAATACCTTCACGTCCCTTTACATCCGGACGGTCAACAACTATCATCCTGTCAAATCTTCCGGGTCTTAGTAATGCGGGATCAAGAACATCAGGACGGTTCGTAGCTGCAATGATTATCACACCACTGTTCTGTTCAAATCCATCCATTTCAACAAGTAACTGATTGAGAGTTTGTTCACGCTCATCGTGTCCGCCGCCAAGTCCTGCACCTCTGTGCCTTCCGACAGCATCAATCTCATCTATAAAAATTATACAGGGAGCACTTTTCTTGCCCTGCTCAAAAAGGTCTCTTACTCTGCTTGCGCCAACACCAACAAACATTTCCACAAAGTCGGCACCACTTATAGAGTAGAAAGGAACGCCGGCTTCTCCAGCTACTGCTCTTGCCAGTAGTGTTTTTCCGGTTCCGGGAGGTCCCAAAAGAAGAACTCCTTTAGGAATTTTTCCACCGAGCTTTTGAAATTTGGTAGGCTCCTTTAAAAATTCAATTACTTCCTGCAGTTCAACTTTTGCTTCATCAGTTCCGGCTACATCTCTAAACGTAACCTTATGACCCGATTGGGTGATCAATTTTGCTTTACTCTTTCCGAATGAAAAAATGCCTCGTGAACCACCACCCTGTCCCTGCATTCTTCTCATAATAATTACCCAAACGGCAATTATTAAAATCCATGGAAGAAATCCGATAATAATGTTTAACCATTCGTTAGATTCTTTTTCGAAAGAATATACTATCCCTTTTTCTCTCCAGATAACTTCCTGATCTTTAATAATGGGTTCTGGTATATAAACCGAAATAGCGTTAACCTTTTTTGGTTTTCCATTAATAGTAATCGTTGTTTCTGATGTTAGATCGGCAGTAAAGTAATAATCGTTGATATCAGATTTTGTGATTTTTGCTTCTTCAATTTTATCCGGTTGTTCGAGTAATCTTTCATAAGCATCAAAAGGTATTTCGATATAATTAACCTGATCTGTCCTAACCAACTGCATTACAATAACTGCTGCAACTATAACTGCTCCCCATCCAAAAACCATCCTAATAATTTTCGTCCAATCAAAATTGTCGTCCGGTTTATTAGGATCGCTACCCTTCGGATCCTGGGGATTTTGTTTTTTATCTTTATTATCAGACATAAAATTTTTCATATTCAAATTCATTGTTTTGTTATTACTCCGTTTCATCTGTTTTTAATTGTTCGTTTTTTGCCAGATGGAACTCGCATTATATTCATTCTTTTGTCTCTAAAGGATTTTCTATGCTCGTTTCTTCTCTCAAAACATAAATTGATCTTAAGTTCCTGTATTTTTGAGCATAATCAAGCCCATAACCAATAACGAATTGACTTGGAATATTAAAACCAATATAATCAATTTTTACTTTATATTTAAGACTCTCTGGTTTCACCAGCAGCGAAACAACCTTCATACTTTTCGGATTCTTCTCATCAAATAATTCTTCTATATATTTGATTGAGAGCCCTGAATCTACAATATCTTCAACTATAATGATGTCCCTTCCATCAACATCGCAATTAAGCTCTTTTAACATTCTTACTTTTCCGGAAGATAGTTTTTCATCTCCGTAACTCGATAGCTTAAAAAAGTCAATTTCGCAATCAAGTTCAACACATTTAATTAAATCGGACATAAAAAGGAATGAACCGTTTAAAACGCCGATAAAAACCGGTATGCTTCCCTGGTAATCCTTTGTAATTTCTTCTCCAAGTTCGGTAATTCTTTTCTTTATTTGCTCCTCTGTTAGGAAAGGTACAAAAACCTCATCACCAACAGTTACTTTTTCTTTTGGCTCTTTCATTAGTTCAGGCATAATTCCAACACTTTTTTGGTTTTAGCCGAAATTTTATAGCGTTCATCAATTCTTATACCAACAACCCAAACAATCTTTCCGGCATTTGTTAATACTAGTTGTCCTTTTTTCTCTAATGATCTTACTTTTTGTTCAGTTAGAAAATCAGAAAGCTTTTTTGAGTTCTTCATTCCTAACGGATAAAAGCGATCACCTTCTTTCCATCTGCGTAAAATAAAACTACTTTTAATATTATCTTCAGAAATATATTCTTTATTAAATGTATTGTAAAAACTTAGTTTTTTATTATAAAACACACTTATTGAGACTAATTTACCTTCAAGTTGCTTTTCTTCACCTATATTAATTTCAACCTGCTTAACATTTTTCATCTCTCTTTTTTTTAAATAGATAATAATCGAATCTCTTTCTTTTACAGCGACAATTTTATTCGAAAACTTAATCTCACTACCGGTTTGAGCTTTGATAAGCTTTAGCAAATCCGATATGTTATTACTTTCTAACTCTTCATTGAAATATTTTTTTACTGATTTCCTTAAAACATCGCCATATAATCGTACATCAGTTTCTTTTAAATGTTTCAAATTGATAATTAATTTTTGTTGCTTATAAGTTACTGCTTTTTTAACAGCGTTATTAATTTGTGCATCAATTAAAGATGTATAACCTCTTATAATTTGAGAGGTTCGGAATACTGCTCTATCAAATTGCGGATTAAGCTTGTCTTTAATTAAAGGTATTATTTCATTCCGCAGATAATTTCTCGGATAATTATTCTCAACATTACTACTGTCAGTTCTGTAATTTATTTTTTTATTATGAAGGTAATCCAAGATTTCCTTCTTTGAGAGAACAAGGATTGGGCGGATAATTTTTTCTCTTATTTCGGGAATGCCTGATAAACCATTTATTCCAGTACCCTTAATTAAATTAAGCAAAACAGTTTCAGTGTTATCATCTGCATTATGTGCCGTTGCAATTTTTGTATAATTATTAGTTTTAGCAATCTTTAGCAGCTCACCATATCTTAATTCTCTGCCGGCTTCTTCAACCGACATTCGGTTTCTTTTTGCGAAAAGTTTTACATTCTTCGAAGTTGAATAGAACGGAATTTCTTTTTGTGCTGTAAGGTTTTTACAAAATTTCTCATCAATAGCTGCCTCTTTACCTCTTAATTTATGGTTCAGATGAAAAGCAGCAATATCTATTTTAAATCTTTTCTTATACTTAAGAAGAAACTCGAGTAAGAAAACCGAATCAGCTCCGCCGCTTAGTGCAACCAAAATCCTGTCACCAGTATCAATAAGTTTTTTATTCAGAATAAACTTTACAACTTTTTGCTCAGTTGATTTAATCATTGCTTCTTAACAAAAGTAATTTCTAAAATATAAACTTAATAAATTGCCGGGCAATTAATTATGGAATCCTTTAGACCGGAAAAATAGGGTAGTGTATCTTAATTTCTTCCAGATGCTATTCAATACTCAATACTTCAAATTCAAGTATACCTGCAGGTGCTTTTACTTTTACTTTATCGCCAACTTTTGTACCTATTAATCCTTTTCCAACCGGAGATGTTACAGAAATTTTTCCTTCCTGGAAATCTGCTTCTTCGGGAGAAACGAGAAGATAATCATATGATTTTTTTGTTTTTAAATTTTTGATCTTAACCTGAGATAAAATTCCAATCTGTCCCTTAGTTAACTGAGATTTATCAATTATCCTCGCACGGGAAAGGACATCTTCTATCTGGCTTATTTTCAGTTCGAATAAACCCTGTTCTTCTTTAGCGGCATCATATTCGGCATTTTCGGAAAGATCCCCATGAGCACGAGCAGTAGCGATTTTTACTGCCATATTTTTTCTGCCGTTAGTTTTCATTTCTTTTAATTCTTTTTCTATTTCCACTAATCTTTCTTTAGTCAGATATACAAAATTTCCCTGAGACATACTTACTTCTCTTGTTAATAAATGATTTAAAAAAAATTGCCACCGCTTTTATAAGCAGTGGCAGGGCAAAAATATAAATTTGGTGGAATTATGTCAAGACATCTATTATATAAATAGTAGTTTCAACTTCTTGATTCCGTTAGATTATTTCAAAAGTATCATCTTCCTGGTTTGCGCAAATTCACCCGCATTCAAAGTATAATAATAAATTCCGCTTGGCAGATTGTTCGCAACGAATTCCACTTCATAACTTCCTGTCTGCATTTCTTTATTGATTAGTGTGACAACTTCATTCCCTAATACATCATAAACCCGAAGGTTTACAAAACCAGCATCGGCTATTTGATATTTAATTTTTGTAGATGGATTAAACGGATTCGGATAATTTTGCTCCAGTTCCATAGTAGTAACAGTAACTCCATTTATTTCTATTACATTAGAAAAACTGAAGTTACCATCATAATCTATTTGTTTTAGTCTATAGTATATTTTACCCTGAAATCCTTCATCAACAAATTTGTATTCGTTTCTTTCTGTTGTGCTGCCGTTACCCTCTACAAAACCAATAGTATTAAAATGATTGTTATCCAAACTTCTCTGAATTTCAAAACCAAGATTATTTATTTCAGTTGCGGTTGTCCATTCTAATAATATTTTTCCATTTTCAACTCTACCGGTAAAACTAATTAATTCTATGGGAAGAACTGATTCCACAGTTTTCAGTATCCAGTTATTTGGATCAAAATCAATTGACTGCGGAGCACCAATCACATCAAACTGAAAATCCTGATTTTGTGCATTATTAAAAACAGTAACAATTGTATCGCCTAATGAAGTATTTATTTTAATCTGAACAGGCATAGTAAAGAATGGAGGGTTTGGTTTAACATCCTGTGCGATGTTCAAATACATTCTATACGTCTGACCTGAAACCAGGTTATAACTCCACCAGACATTATAAACAGGAAATTTCTCACCGTATATCCATTCCTGGAAGAAATAATCCAGGGGTTGACCGTAAACACTTTCGGCAACCGCCTGAAAATCTTCTGTTGTTGCAACTCCGTATTTAAGATCAGGATCTGATGAATAAGACCTCAATATATTAAAGAAAGTAGTTGAATCACCTACAACTCCTC
>JBATTD010000686.1:0-1651 GCA_049670345.1 Ignavibacteriaceae bacterium | reverse complement strand
CAACCCCGCAGGTATATATTGTCTGTACCTGCCTGAGAAAATTATTTCGGATTTATTCCCTGTAATTATTCCTTTTTCAAGTAACCTGTCCAGTATAATATCGCGGTTAAGATCGTACAAGTTGTAGTAGCTTACACCCGGTGCAGCATCATTTATAGTAGTCCGGAGGGCTTCAAGCACTATATTGTAAATTGCTGCCTGTTTGGTAGTAAATTTTCCGTTAACGGGTAAAGTGCGTGTTACATCGGCTGCATAGTATCCATATTCTGCTCCAAAGTCTATCATAACCAAATCACCATCTTGCATTTCTCTCTGGTTCGCCGTGTAGTGCAGTATATTTATGTTAGGTCCCGAAGCTATTATTGTCGGGAAAGCTGTTCGCGGGCATCCATTTAGCCGAAGAACATAATCGAAAACTGCTTCAACTTCGTATTCATACATTCCCGGTTCAATTTTTCTCATTGCCTGGGAGAAACACTGTACAGTTACATCGGTTGCTTTCTGAATAGAGTTGATTTCGATGGTAGACTTAATAACCCTTTGTTTATCAGCGAATTCATTTATATCTAACAGCGGGGGAATGGTTGAACCACAGTTAAAAAATGAATCCGCCAGGCTCTCATTAACTTCGAGATTAGCGTAGATACTTTCGTATAATTGTGAATCAAGAATTGAACTTATAACAGATTTAAATTCCGAGATGCCGTATGCCGTATCTGCATTAAAAAATTCCATTGCACCTTCCGGTCCGTAAACAGGACCAAGCCATTGAGCTAAAACACCACTGCGTTCCTCTACAAACAAGATTAGTTCAGACTGGCTAAAGCCTGGATTTAAACCGGGCTTATCAATTCCGCCGTATACTTTTTTTCTTATTATCGCAATTGCATTAGGTTCATCAAACCCGGTCAGGTAAAAGAAGTTGGAGGCAGGTCTGAATTCAAAATCAATGTCTCCATTCCGCAGGTAGATGTCATTAGTAGAAACAAGCGCAAAAGCACTGTTGGGGAGACTGTTTGCAAGTGTTTCCCTCCTCTCTTCAAAAGTTGCAGCATCGTAAATAGTTTCATACGGATAAAGTTTTACAGGTAATTCTGATTCAACAGGTGTTAATATATTTTCAGTGCAGTTAAGCATTGAATATATAAGCAATCCTAGCAAGAGTAATCTAATTTTTTCCATTACATTTCTCCTCTGCTGTTAAAATGATGTTTTGTTCACCCTTCAAAAAAATAAAAGTGGGATGAAATTCAATCTATATTTCAAGCACTCTTGTGCTACTTGCAATATCGATCTTCAACTTATCTCTAAATAGAATAAACCTCAATTCCCGATTTTTCCCGTTTTTTGTTTGTTGATTGGCAAATAAATAACAAGAAAGGCAGAAGTTAATATGACACTTCGACAGGCTCAGTGTGACAGCAAAAAATACTTTTGAGACTACCTCCTTTTTCTGAAAAAACCTGCAATGCAATGTTCCTGATTAACTTTTCGGCCGGATGCAACACTACTGATAGAACTGCATCAGATACCAATATATTAATTTTCTCATCATCTCTCTTCCAAGAGTGTACTATTAATATTAAACAAACAAGTGTAACCAAGCCAAAACAATCCTGCCCTAAATACTAAACATTTATCTGTATAACTG
>JBATTD010000685.1:0-3280 GCA_049670345.1 Ignavibacteriaceae bacterium | reverse complement strand
ATAGAAAACCCGGCTGTTAGTTTAGGTTTCCATTTAAGATATGTTGTTTTGATACTGTTCATTTAAATTTATTTTACTTTTAAAACTACCATTGTAATATCATCGGATTGTGATGCACCTTTTGTAAAATCAGTAACTTCATTCTTTATTCCATCTAATATTTCTTTTGCAGAAAGGGATGAAAGTTTAACACAATTTTCTTCCAATCTTTCATCAGAAAATTCTTCGAATTCCTTGTTCATTGCCTCGGATATTCCATCTGTAAATAAAACAATCACATCATCCATTTGCAAGTTAATCGTTTCCGATTCATAAGGAATTGTGGTTTCCATCACACCAAGTATCATTCCGCCTTTATGAAGTTTCCTTATTTCACCATCTCTAATTAACAGAGGATGATTATGCCCCGCATTAACATAAGTCATCTTTTTTTCTTCGTCATTAATAAGAGCCCAAAAAAAAGTAATAAATCTTCCGTCGCTTGTGTTTGCAGAAATCAAATCGTTAATTAATCCTGTTGATTTTTCAATCTCCAATCCATGCCTGCAAATAACCTGTAAGAATGCCTGTATGTTTGCCATTAGCAAAGAAGCCGGAGTTCCTTTACCGGAAACGTCTGCAATTGCCATATAAAAATTATTTTTATCAAATGGTATTACATCATAATAATCGCCGCCAACCTGTTTTGAAGACATATTAACTGCTGCAATATCAAAATTACTAAACCGGGGTAAGGTTTGGGGTAATAAATTTTGCTGTATTTCTCTTGCAAGTTCCAGTTCTTCTTCCATCTTTTGTTTTTCTAATTCTTCAAGGAACAATCTTTTGTTCTCAATAGAAATAATTGCAAGACTTCCAACAGAATAAATGAATTCTATATCAGCTTCCGAATAGGGTTGTTTGGTTATTCTTTCGCCCAACAATATTAAACCTTTTGTCCTGCCCTGCACTTCCATCGGAACAATAAGATCAACGCCCATCTCATTAAGAAGCGGATAAGATTTTAATATGTCTTGCTTATTCATCGAAGTTGTTATCATTCCGCAATTACATTGCTTTAATCCAGCAATCAATTTTTCATCAATAAATTTTGATTCAAGTATTTGAATATCATCTCCTTCAAACGAAATTACGGCATATTTTGAAACAAGAAACTGCCCGATGATTGAGAAAACCAACAATCTCGCTACTTTTGTCGATTCGGAAAAAAAGCCGAATTCTTTACTAAGTTCGAACAACGAGCTAAGCCGGTTTATTTTTGAATCAAGCTCCCTGTTAACTCCTTGCAATTCATTTATCTTTATTGAGTTTTGAATAGCAGTTGCCGAAATGTTTAATATCGTTTTTAAAATATCGAGATCATCTTTCGTATATTCGGTTTTGTTAAGCTTTTCACCAAGGCAAACCAAACCGATACAACTATCGGATGAAATGATATTTTCAGCGGCTTTTAACTTTGCTGAATTCATAAATTTTATAAACAGATCATCAGAAAGACAATACTCACTTGCTTTCAAATCGGGAAAATTCTCAACATTCTCCTCACTCAATCCTTTAGAATTTTTAATTACAAACTTACCTTTTTCGGCTAATGCAATTAATCCTTTTGTTGATAAAAACTTTCCCAAACAGCTTAGCAAAACATTATTGAGTATAAACTGTAAATCGAAGCTTGAGTTAATAACTCTGCTAAACTCTACAAGAGAAGTCAGGTTGCGTTTTAATTTCAGGTTAGTCACTTCAGTCATCAATTTTGAGCTGAGCTTATTTTTTTTGATAATAATACCTTATTGTACTCACCCGGAACAGAAATATATTTAACATCGTCCATAAGGGTTTTCATCAAATACATACCCAGGCCACCTACTCTTCCGTTTTTGTAATATTTTTGAAGATCGGGATCCGGAACAGAATCAGGATTGAATGTACTGCCTTTATCAATTATGCTTATCAAAATCTTTTCAGAATTAAATTCAAGTTTAATTACTATTTCTCCATCTGGATAAGAGCTATAAGCATGTTTAATAATGTTGGTACAAGCTTCATCAACCGCAAGCATAATATTTTCAATATCTTCTTTTATTAAACCTGCCGTTGAAGCTTTACTGCTGATAAAATCTCTTATTAAAGATAGATTTTCAGTACGGCTTTTAACTATAAGTTCACTAATATTTTTTTTATTTGCTGCCAACTCCGCTACTCTCATTAAATTTTGTTACAGCTTCTTCCTCAGTTTTAAATATTTCATAAAGCAATGGGAAACCGAGTAAATCAAAGATATTAAAAACCTTTTCATTCATATTGGTCAGTTTAATATCGCCGCTATTGTTTCTTATATTTTCAATATAAGCCATGAACACTCCCAGGCCTGCACTGCTTATGTAAGCAAGTTCATTGAAGTTGACAACAATATTAAATTTATTCTGATCAATTAATTCGGTGAAATTATTCTCAAGCGTTGGGGCGGTGTGTGCATCGAGATACCCTGATAAATTTATAACGCTTACATCACCTTTATCTACAATTGATGTGCTGAATTCTGCCATTC
This sequence comes from Ignavibacteriaceae bacterium, assembly GCA_049670345.1. Taxonomy (GTDB): domain Bacteria; phylum Bacteroidota; class Ignavibacteria; order Ignavibacteriales; family Ignavibacteriaceae; genus BMS3ABIN03. The sequence goes on along the minus strand of JBATTD010000685.1, from coordinate 732 downwards.
TTTCTCTCCATCTGTTTTAATTTTTTGTTTCCATTTTAAAATTACTAAAGTAATATCGTCATACTGCGAATGATTATGTGAGAACATTGTAACTTCCTGTATTACTTTTTTTGAAATTTCATCAACTATATTATTTCTGCTCTCAAGAAGAATTTCTGTGAAATATTTTTCACCAAAATCTTCAAGATTTTCATTTTTTGCTTCCGTTATTCCATCCGTATATAGTACAATAGTATCATTTTCTTCAAGATCAATTGTCACTTCATCAAGGTGTTCATTAAAATGATCAACTTCACTTATACCTAATCCTATACCGGATGGTTTCACACTTTTTGCAATATCATCTCGTAAAAGAATTACGGGGCAATGACCCGCCCTCGATATTTTCATCTGACTTTTTTCAATATCTATCAAACCATAAACCGCGCTTACAAAAGTTTTATTATCTAATGTATGTTTTAATATATCATTTGCTTTTATAAGTATTTCTTTCGGACTCTCTATTATTTTTGAAAGGGATTCAAAAATTCCTTTTACTTCTGCCATAATGAAAGCAGCAGTAATACCTTTACCTGATACATCTGCAATTACAAAGCCAAGTTTAGTTTTAGAAATTTCGAAAAAGTCATAATAATCACCACCAACTTCAAAAGCCGGAATGAAAACAGATGAAATTTCCAATCCATCGTAAACAGGATTTGTTTCAGGTAATATTTTTTTCTGAATTTCTCT
>JBATTD010000684.1:0-10379 GCA_049670345.1 Ignavibacteriaceae bacterium | reverse complement strand
CTTATAATCAATCACAAATAATCACTTCAAAATATCTTGATACAATCTGTATGCCATTAAATAGTTGTGTAAAAATAAACATTATGCTCTTTTTCGTTAAAGCATGATAAGCAATATTTTCAAGGTGAGAGGATTTTAACAACCCTTTTAGTTCTTAATTCCTTTGATGGAAGTTCATTTTGGTAGTAGAGCAAGTGAACGAGAAAAATCTAATATTTTGTTAACTACCGTTCAGAATTTAGTCTCCATCTTACACCTGGTTTCCACTCACAACCCCCACCCTTCATTTTGGAGGTGTATGGGGGTCAATCTGGTTGAAAATTCTCATCAGGTTTCAGGCTGAATATCGCACTGAAAGGGGACTTTCAGAGTCTATTACCGTAAGAATATTGTAAGAGACGTCTGTAAGTCCTTATATTACAATATATTTTGCGGAGAGTCAGGGATTCGAACCCCGGAAGGACTTGCATCCTTAACGGTTTTCAAGACCGCCGCATTCAACCACTCTGCCAACTCTCCGAATTTTCAAATAACTTTTTAAATGCTTCCCCACTTTTATAAGACTTTATTTGTTGCTCTCTCTTGAATGCCTCTGATTTTGAATTAAAAGTTTCAGTGTATACTGCTTTCCAAGGAATAAATGCTTTAGTAGAGCGAACTGGTTTGGAATTATGTTCCTTAACTCTTTTCTCAATATCTTTTGTGTGACCGATATAATATCTACACTTAATATTTGTATTACTTTTTAAAATATAAAAATAAAACATAACCGACCGCCTCATTTTCCGCTTTCAGCGGAACCTCGCAAAAGGCGATGGCAACCACTCTGCCAACTCTCCGTAATTTATAACCCCATTTATTATGGTTTATTTGGGCTACAAATATAGGAATACTTATATTTTCAACAAAGAGATTTACTTTTATACACATTTTATCTTGACAAAATGGAAAACTTAACTGAGTTTAAAAAATTCATTTATTATTTAGCAAACATTAGCGCTAATATTATCAGACCATATTTTAGAACAGGAATGAATATCGAGCATAAAGAGGATAAATCTCCTGTAACTGTCGCTGATAAAAATGCAGAGGAAGCTATGCGCAAAGTTATCATAGAAGAATACCCGGAACACGGAATAGTTGGCGAAGAGTTTGGGAGTTATAAGGAAAATGCGGAATATAAATGGGTATTAGATCCAATTGATGGAACAAAAAGTTTTATTTGCGGGGTATTGGGTTTTGGTACTTTAATCGCGTTGTTAAAAAATGATGAACCTATTTTGGGAGCAATAAATCAACCAATCCTAAATGAGTTTTTAATAGGGGATAATAATACTACTTTTATAAATAATAAACCTGCTTCAGTAAGAAATTGCAATGATATTTCAGAAGCAGTTTTATTAACTACTGATCACATTAATATTGAAAAATATCATAATCTTGAAAAGTTTGAGAAGCTAATTAGAAAAGTAAGACTTTACAGAAGCTGGGGAGATTGTTACGGTTATTATTTATTGGCAACAGGATTTGCTGATGTAATGATAGATCCCATTATGTCATTTTGGGATACGATGGCTCTAATTCCAATTATTAAAGGTGCGGGTGGAATTATAACGGATTGTAAAGGAGATGATCCTGCGAATGGTAGTAGTATTATTGCTGCTTCACCGGGTATCCATTCACAAGTATTAAAATGGCTTAACTAGCTTTGAAAAATTTTAATAGTTTCGATTTTATCTTCTTGATGGCGGATAAATTGTAAACGCAAAAAAGACACCGGCTATTTTACAAACCGGGGTTAAAAGAAAACTTCATTTAGAGAGAAGAACCGATCTTTAATCTGAAGTTTAAAAATATTTTCAATAAACCAAAACTATCATCTGCTTTAGTAGATAAAATAAGTGATGGACCAATTGAGAAGGCACTGAAAGCCCAACTTTCAGCAATTTTTTGAACCATAAAGTTAATCACATATTGGGGAAGTCTGTTTTTGCTGCTGGGCATTGCATCAAACCAGAAATCGAATGTACTGCCGGCAAGAGACATCTCTCTGAAATCAAATCCCAGATGCCATTCATCAAGATAGTTTGCAACATACACTCTCCCTTTAGTTGAACCTAGTATTTTAATCGGATATCTTAATTCCCAGTTAAAATATGATCCTTCAAGTAACCATGCCTGATATTTTACAGTTGAATCTGCATTATACACGACAGTTCCCTTATTATCACCTAGGTAACCATTCACATCCCCCTCACTAAATTCTTCGATTACACTAAGAAAATTAATCTCGAAAAAGTTACCGAAAGGAAATACATAACCAAGCTGGTATCCTGAAGTTACAATAAGATTATTGTGGTTTTCAGTTAAGAAACCTTGTATTATAGGATCGAAGTTTGTGAATACACCACCGTAAGCACCAAGTATATGGAAGTTAGCTTCTACAAAGTTTGTGTTAAGCGGTCCTTCATATCTTGTTTCGAAACCAAATGAAATTCCAATGTCTTTTTTAATCGGCACACCAAATCTTTCACCACCAAGCATTTGCAAAAACGAGTTGACATACCACATAGTAGAGGAAATCTGTTGTTTTGTAGGAGGTTGAGTAAGTTTACTAATTTTCAGTCTACCTACAACGCGTGTGAATACACTTCCGTAATTTATATCTTCTTCAAGGTTTATCTTGAAGGGATACGTTATTATTCTTGCTCTTAACTCAGGATTAATAGCCAGAAATGGATATAAGGAACCCTTAATAGATATTGTTTGATTATTCGGATCTCTCAAATCAGCAACGATTTCAGCTTTTGGATCCGGCGGATCGATAAACAACGCCTCTTGAATATGTATAAACAAACTATCATCCAAAGGTTCCATCTGGAAGTAAATTATTGGTTCATCATCTTGTGCAATTATTGTATTAATGGCAGGTGCAGCAAAAAGAATTAATAATAAAAAGAAGATATTCTTTTGTTTCATAGATGCTTTATGTTTTGTTATTTGGAAAAATCGGTAAAGTAAAATGAATCTCCAACCTGGACTCTATCTTTGGTTCTCTCATCAACAACTATAAAGAAGAAATTAGCTTTATATCTTCCGTCGGATTCCTGGAGATCGCCATGAAGTTCGAGCCAGTCATCATATTGTGTTTCGCGAGTCGCAAGCTTTAAAGATACATTATAAACGAGATTTCCCTTACCATCTTTTTGCGGGCCAATTACTGAAATGGGACCAGAATATGTGACCTTTAATTGTTCCGGTCGCTTATCAATAATTTTAACTGTAAATGCAGTTATTCTCTGTAATTCCTTAACATAAATATCCGAGTGGCTCATCTTGGTTGTTACAAGTTCAATATCAACTTCAGGCGGACGGTTTGGAATCACTTTTATTCTTTCCTCCTGGCTTCCGAACTTAATTATAATTTCAGTCTGATCCTGGAGGTCAAATCTTTTTTCTTCACCGGGTGGTATTGTAACAACAGCTACGTTCGGATTAGCAGGATCTATTATCATAGTTGGAACAGTGCCTGAATTTTTTGCGATATTCCACGTGTTTTGTATAAACGTTTGTTTAAGTGAAATTGGAGATTGTAGTTTTGTTTGTTCGTCTACAATTTCTTCCTCTTCCGGGGGTGGAATGAAATCTTTAACCGCCTCTAATTTTCTATTCAATTCTGCAAGTCGTTTTTTCATTTCCTCGTTTTCATCTAATACTTTCGGATCAATCTTTATGGAAAAATCAATCCCCAGGGCATAAAGAGAATCGAGGATTGCAGCCAGTGAATCTTTTATACTTATATCTACGGTTTCTTCTTCAAGGGCAACTCTTCTTAAATCGAGTTCCGCTCCCTTAAGTGCAAGTATTGTAATGATGAAGATATACAGTACTTGATAAATGACGAATTTACTGTCTCTGTTTCTATTAATCATTTTTAATTTTCACCATTATTTTTTTACGATTGCTTCTAAATGTTTTAATCCTGCCAGAGTTCTTTCATCAGTGAGAGAATTCGACGCCTTTGTAATAGTCTCAGCGAGTGAAGTCATTTCACGCAGATTTTCAGAACTGATTGGCTGACTAGTACTTAGTTTATCCAGTATCTCCTGGATTGAAGCAAAGTTCTTAAGCATTACACTACTTAATTTGGCAGTATGTTCCACCAAATTTTTATATTGTGCCATTTCTTCAACTGACATTTGAGTTTTTGCAGAACCAAGTGCCTGTGGACTCATCTGTTTTAACATAGCTTTTGAATTTTCTATCTGAATTCGGGAGAAATACTTTTCTCTTATGTCTTTTACATGATTAACAACATTCTGGAATTCCACACCAAGCTGATCCAAAACCGGCTCAAACAGTTTGCCGATTGCAAGAACTATCAATGCTTTAATTTCAAACGGAATGGATATGCCAAGAAAAACTTCCTCACCTAACCGAATACTGACTAAAAGAATAGCGGCACCAATTAATGGTAATGCGGTTGCAATACTATCAATCACACTTGTTGCTGCTTGTATTAAGCGATCGATAGTTTCTGTTGCAGGTGTCCGGATGATCTCAATTTTGAGTTTACTGTAACTTATAAACGCAATGAATAAAAAGAGAGCATAAGAAACAACAGGCAGCCACCAAAATGTGTATGGTTCAAATGCTTGTGTTGGTGGTTCCCATCCCGGGAAAAGAGACTTAGCAAGATCGAAAGTTACGTTTCCAAAGAATGGTACTGCAGAAACATCGATAAAGAATGATACCATAAGAGCTATGAACGAAATCATAGCAGGTTTGATAATTAGTTTAAACCTAATTTTACTTACAGCAGACCTGGTATAACTATCAAGTTCTTCTTCTAACCCATCCTTAATTACATCATTAGGGTCGTAGAGTTTTGTACCGATTTCAACAGGTTTACTTTTTGTTTTTAACATTTATTACCTCAAAAGGATTTATTACAAAATTTAGCGACAAATATAATAATATTTAATGCCGCTAAACAACTTATTTTGTTAGTATAAAAGCGCTTACAAGTTTTTGTTAGTTGATTATTGTCAAATAATCAACACTAAAGTCAATTTTCATACCAACGAAATTTCCCCCATTTAATTTTTTTACCTTAGTTTTGAAGAACTTCATTTCTCGCATAATGAAGGTCATTTTTCATCAATTATTAAGCATTTTATTGTTGAATTTGGTTCTCTTTCAACGAGAAAATGAGGCACAATTAAAAAATATTTTGGTAATCATTGCTCATTCTGAGAATATTTTACAATTAAACTTTTGATACTAACTTTGGTTAAAACTAACAATTCAATTTATTTTAATTAACGTTTTCTATCGTTATTAATAGATCTTTTTTCGTTTTCGTGAAAAGCTTATTCTAAATAAAGATTGATAATTTTAATAGTGGAAATACTATCTTTACATTTTAAAATTTAGGTTCGATGATAATCGTTACCTTGTAATTAAACCTTGAAATGTTTTTAAATATGAAATCAGTAGTAATAATTCCCGCATACAATGAGGAAAAATCAATCGCAAAAGTGATTGGAGATATTCCAACAGATGTTGTTTCCGAGGTTATTGTTGTAAATAATAATTCAAGCGATAACACAGAAACAACTGCATTTAATGCAGGTGCTAAAGTTTTGTTTGAAAAACAAAAAGGGTACGGAGCTGCTTGTTTAAAAGGAATAAATTATCTTAAAGGAAATATTCCTGATATAGTAGTTTTTTTAGATGGTGATTATAGCGACTATCCGGAAGAAATAATTGATTTGATAAAACCCATTGAGTATGATGATTATGATTTTGTACTTGGAAGCAGAGTGATAGGCGAAAGAGAAAAAGGTGCCTTACCTCTGCAATCAAGAATTGGCAGTGTGATTGCCGGAAAATTAATTAATTTGTTTTGGAAAGTGAAATACACGGATCTCGGTCCATTCAGAGCAATTAAATATAATAAACTGTTAGAACTTGAAATGCAGAACACCTGGTTTGGCTGGACAGTAGAAATGCAAATAAGAGCAGCAAAGAAAAACTATAAAATTTTGGAAATACCTGTACGTTACCGTAAACGTATTGGTAAATCAAAAGTAACGGGAACATTAAAGGGAACAGTAATGGCAAGTGTGATAATTATTAAAACCATTTTTAGTGAGTTGTTTAAGAAAAATGCCAGCTGAAAATAAAGACACTGCTATCATAGTATTTACAAGATTTCCCGTAGAAGGAAAGGTTAAAACCCGGCTTGCAAAAAATGTGGGGAATAAATTTGCAGTTTCATTCTTCAGAGCTTGTGCCGAACATACCTTCAAAGAATTGCTAAAAGTAGAGGAAATGGGCTCCGACTTATTCTTATTTTGCTCAGAGGAAAATGAGATTGAACAATTGATGAAATGGGCTGGAAACAATTTTAAATATTATTCCCAGCAGGGAAGTAATCTTGGAATAAAAATGTACAATGCATTTAATACCGTGTTTAAAAAAGGATATAAAAAAGCAATTATTATCGGAACCGATGCACCTGATATTAGTACGAACATAATGCAAAGTGCAATTTCAGCTCTAGATAATTACAGTGTAGTGATTGGTCCGGCAAATGATGGTGGGTATTATCTTTTAGGATTTAAATCAAAATTAATAGATTTATTTTCCGGAATTGAGTGGAGCACTGATTCGGTATTTGATAATACTATTGAAAAATTGAATAACTCTGAAATAAATTATTTTATGTTGGATGAGTTAACCGACATTGACACCCTGGAAGATTTACAATATTGGCGTAAGCACTATAAAGGTGATGATGTTCATCCTGTAAAAGTATTTTTGGAATCATATAATAAGCAAATCCAATAAAGCAGGAATTTTTACCTTACATTATTCATAAATAATAAGAATTTTATAATCCCGCTGTATTTATTAAGTTTGCAACTCCTTGAAATAGAGTTCTTATCTCATAATCAATTAAAATTATGGCAATGAAAAAACAAAAAAACAAACAAAGACAAATAGGCAAAACAGCGGTTGAAAAGAAACCTTTAATTGATCCGAAGCACAAAAATACTTTTTGGACAGTTATTATTCTTGCTATACTGCTCATCTTTTTTATTGTGAACAATACGAGAGATGTGCCTGAACAAGGACCATATCCCCCCGGTTACAAACAGGTACAAGTTGAAACAAATACACAAAATTGATTTTAACTCTTAATTTTGGGAAAAAATTGTAATTAGAAATTGCAAACAAATGGAGTAAAGTATGTTAAGAAAACTTTTATTTTTAGTGTTTCTGATATTTACTGCTGCTATGTACGGATGTAATGACAGCACCCCGAAATCGGAAATAACTAAAAACAATTTACTTGCAGCCGCAAAGATTGATATGGATAATAATGCAGCACCTGATTTTACTTTGTACAATTTGAATGGTGAGGAAGTTAAGTTATCAGATTATTTGGGTAAAGTAGTTATTTTAGATTTTTGGGCTACATGGTGTGCACCCTGTCGCAAAGGTATCCCCGATCTTGTTTCAATTCAAAATGAGTATAAAGAGGATTTGGTTGTGATAGGTATATCTTTAGATCAACCTGTCACGCAAGATGAATTCGTCCCTTCATCGAAAGTTACGGTATTAATTATCCTGTAGTTTTAGGTAATATAGAAGTATCGGCTGCATACGGTAATATTCAAGCTATTCCAACTTCATTTATTATTGATCAGGAAGGAAATATAATTAATAAACATATTGGTCTTGTTCCCAAATCAACCCTGGTTGAGGAGATAAACTCACTGCTAAGCGGGACATAGAATAAGTAAAAATTAGTTTCTATAAGGAGCTCATTCAATATTAATTTAAGGATGAGCCCTTTTTTTTTATTAGTATAGTATTTCAATACACACCCTTAGAATTTTCTTTTATTAGCAGAGGATATTAATTTCCTTTATCTAATTTTCGAATTTGGGATAAATAAATTGTTTCTATTGGAGAAGAAACAAATAAAACGAAGCCAAGAATTTTAGTTGCTGAAGATGATAAAGAAAATCAGAAGTACCTTGACTTCATCCTGCACAAGACTTATGGAATTGATTTTTGTGATTCACCGGATGAATTTTTTACGCAAATATCCAGTAATAAGCACAATTTAATTGTTATGGATATAACCTTGAAAGGTGAACAGAGTGGCTTGTCACTTATCAGAAAACTAAAACGGAAAGAGGAATATCGTGAGATACTAATCGTTGGTTTATCCGGGCATGTTTTTAGTCAGGATAGGAAAAAAGCACTTGAAGCAGGTGCGGATGTTTATCTTACAAAACCTTTCGAGAATAAAACATTGATGGATACGTTGGAAAAGCTACTTATGCAGAAATAATCCAGCAAGCAGCATGTATTAATTCAGTCTTTAATTATACAATAAAGAATTAGTTTACACCGCCTCTTAGAAACTTCGGTTCTTCTAAAGTTAATATTAAAGAAATACGATGGGAATCCGGTAATCTGTCAATTTCCGATGCACTAAACCTTGCAAATGAATAATCGATGTTAAGCTTTGGAAGTTTAACGCCAGCACCGATTGTAACTTGTTTAACATCAGTATAACCGCCTCTAACAAAAATAAGATTTTCGATGTTAATTTCTAATCCTGCCAGCATATCAAAACTTACCGGGCCAAGGTTAAAGGTTGAAGCAAATTGTCTGTTTTCAAATCTAACATCAGTTTCCAGAACAGGCATTATATAACCACCCAGGAATCCAGTAATTTTATAAGCACCACCAATTTTCAAGGTTGGTGAAATTAGTTCGTTTCTGCCGGTATCCCATGCAACCAATGTGGTCGTTATATCCTGAGCGTTTAATCCTAATGTTAAATTATCTATTGGAGTATAAAATGCACCAAAATCAAAACCGACTCCTGTTGCTCCAAACTCAGCAATATCTCTTCTAATTATTTTTATGTTTGCGCCCCAATAAAATTTATCGGACATCCTTTTTGCAAATGTTAAGTAAAAAGCCCAATCCTGGTTGCTGAATTCTGTTATTCTTGAGTAATCGAGACGTGCATAAATATTATTTATATCATTAATCAATTCACCTGTTTGTCCGTCAATCAACGCGTTGCGTGTATCGGGAATGCCATCTACACCAAGTCGCATAACACTTAAACCGAAACTCATATCTGTTCCAAAAGGAATTCCTACTGCTGCATAATCATAATTTACAAGATTACCGAACTGCTCTGAATGCATTAAAGAAATTTCAGGATAATTAAGATTGGCAAGACCTGCCGGATTGTAATAACCTGCTGTTACGTCATTTGCAACGGCAACGAAGGCGCCGCCCATCCCCAATGGTCTGCCGCCAATTCCAATAGCCATAAACTCGCCGGCATATTTACCAAATACAGTTTGTGCATTTGTAGAGGTAAAAGAGATGAACAATATTGATAGCAATACGAATAACTTTTTGGGCATGAAAATACTCCTTAAATACAATTTTCTCCAAAACCGTGCAAAAAGATTGCCAATTAGAACTATAAAGTCAAGGCTATTTTTCTGTGAGGATTGTACATTGCTCGTAATTGATACTTAACAAAATGGAATTATTACAATACTTATAATTTTTTGTTACAATTATTTTTGTAACGATACTAAACTTTTAATTGCATTAAAGTAGATAAAACAAACAAAATGTAAACCGAAGATGTCAATTCTTATTCATCACTGCCTTTTACTGTGGATTCTTAAAAAATTAAAGATTAATTTTCATATATAAGTTAAAGGGAATATGTTGACATATACAGAATTAATAGAAGCCGACCTTAATATCATTCATCCAACAACTATAATTATTTGTTACTTCGAGAGGAGAAATTTAAATGAGTCACGATGAAAAATTAGATTTTAGTTCCAGGTGTGTTCACTCAGGTATTGAAGAAAATGAATTTGGTTCCGTAATTCCACCAATTTACCAAACATCCACTTTCAAATTTAATTCTGTTGAGCATGGCGCTTCATTGTTTGCAGGAGAAGAGAGTGGTTTTATTTATACTCGCTTAGCAAATCCAACTATTGAAGCGATGGAAAATGCAATTGCAGATTTAGAAGGAGGACACAAAGCATTAGGATGCTCAAGCGGTATGGCTGCGATCCATACAACATTTGCATGTCTGCTATCAGCCGGAGATCATATAGTAAGTTCCGTTGCAGTGTATGGCCCTACTACTACTTTATTAAACACTGTTATGAAGAAGTTTGGCGTGGAGACTACCTTTGTTGATACCACCAATGCTGAGAATGTGCGTGACGCGATTAAGCCGAATACAAAAGTTATTTTTATTGAAACACCCGGCAATCCAACCTTATGCATTTCTGATATTGAGG
>JBATTD010000683.1:0-3902 GCA_049670345.1 Ignavibacteriaceae bacterium | reverse complement strand
GCATCAACAAACTTCTTAACTTTCTGCCAATCTGACGAAGTGATCGTATATCCCTTAATATCCGAATGAATGATGTTTGGAATTTTTGTAAGACATGAAATTACTCTTACTCTATCCGAAATTTCTCTCGAAAAATATGTAAGAGTTTGTGTCTGCCAATTAAGCAAGCCCGCAAATCCTTTAAGCACAACACAACTAATTTTTAATTTTGATTCTATCGCATCTACAATTGGCTGGTAATGCGGGTTCTTAATAATGCTTGTGATATCAAATACTTCTGCTTTAAATGATTTGGTGTCTATTCCTCTTTGTTTTAACTCATCTCTCAGCCGAAGCAAATTCCATTGCCGCATTGCTTCGTTATAAGTTAGTAAGGGGATATTGGAAATTTTAGATACACCCTTAATCTCTATTCTTGTTCCGCCCTCTACGCTTACATTAACATCTTCGCGTGCAGCACCCATCCCGCGTCTCACCCTGTTTGTGCTTCTAACAAGATTGATGCAAATCCATGCAACTTCTGCAACTTCCTGCGGTGTGCGCATAGCCGGGTCGGTTACTGTTTCTATGAGTGGCATTCCCAAGCGGTCCGTTAAATAAATTCTTTCGTGTCCGATATCATTAACTTCCCTGCAAGAATCTTCCTCGATAGACATTTGTACAATTTTTACCGTGCGATCTTTGTAAGGTATCTGCCCGTCCAAAGCAAAAATTGCAGTCCGCTGAAAACCGGTTGGTATACTTCCGTCCAGATACTGTTTTCTTGCAATGTGCAACTCATCCACAACGTTACAATCGTACAACATTCCTATTCCCAATGCAATATCGAGTGCATCTTCATTAATCAGGAAGGGCGGCGTATCATCCATTTCATAAGTACAAATGGTATTCCTGTTAATTCTGTAAATTATATTTTTCCTTGTTTTAAACTCCATTAATGCTGTACCGTCGTACACACCCATTTCTGATAATGTGGGACGCATGTGCCTGAGTATTTCAGCATTATAATCTTTGCTGTATTGTGCGGAAGGGCAGCGGCAAAAAAGTTTTTTTTCGGTTAATAGCTGCTGATGAATTTCGAGACCGGATTTAAATCCAATTTTGGAATAGTCTGTTTCGGTCATTTCTTCGAACGGTTTGAAGACGAATTTTTTCAATAGTGTGCTGAAACAATAAGTTAAAAAATAATGCGTAAATATAATTAGAATAAATTAAAGGGGAGGACTAAGCTTTACATTGATTAATGATTTGAAAATAAAAATCCCGGCGCAGGACAGTATTAACAGTACAGCATGCCGGGAAGAATAAGCGATATATATTCCATAACGGGTGGGTTAGTAGGACATATCACTTACTTCAATAATTTCTGCTTCAGGATCATGTTCGTGAAGGTAATGAATAAACTCAGGATTAAAGTACTTCTGATGAGCGCATTCATATTCCTTTAACCAATGCTCAACTTCATTATGAGAAAGCGAACTTTTTAAGTAATTCAACTTTTCCTTATCATCATAAATACGATAGTAATAAAGCTTCTTTTCACTCATTTTTTCCTCTGCCCTTTTATTAAAATTAAAATTTCCAGGTTGCATAACTTTAGTAATTATCAAACCCTTCCGTTTTTCTTAATTATATCTCTGGCAATAATGCTTTTTTGTATTTCGTTTGTGCCTTCAAATATTCTGTTAATCCTCGAGTCTCTATACATTCTTTCAATTGGAAGTTCCTGCGAATAACCCATTCCGCCATGTATTTGAACAGCATAATCAACTATTTTATCAAGTGAATCGGAGCAATAAAGTTTTACCATCGCGGACTGGGTGGCAATTTTCTTTCCCAGGTCGTAATCCATTGCAGTGCGATACACAATAGATTCCATATTATAAATCATTGTAGCCATTTCTGCGAGCATAAATTGTACCGCCTGAAAATGACTTATAGTTTGAGAAAATTGTTTTCTTTCCTTTGCATATTTTGTTGAAAGTTCAAGTGCTTCTTTTGCACCACCAAGACAAGCAGCGCCTAATCCAAGTCGACCCGCATCAAGTGTATGCATTGCAATCAAAAATCCTCTGCCGTCCTGACCAATTAAATTTTCTTTAGGGATACGAACATTCTCAAAACTTAAAGCATTTGTGGTGCTGCCTTTTATTCCCATTTTCTTCTCAGCAGGACCAACTATAAAACCCGGTGTGTTGGCATCAACTACAAAAGCAGTAATACCTTTTTCAGTTCTTGCAAATACTGAAAGTGTGCTTGCAATTGCTCCATTTGTTATCCATAATTTTTCACCGTTTATAACCCATTCATTACCGTCTAATTCCGCTTTTGTTTTAAGATGAAATGAATCCGAGCCGGCTTGAGCTTCAGTTAAGCAAAATGCAGCTATCTTCTCACCTGTAGCAAGCGGTGTTAAAAATTCTTTTTTTTGTTTTTCACTTCCTCCAAGATTAATAACGTTTGCGCCAATTGATTGATGTGCACCTATCATTGTTGCAGTAGCCATACACCCGCGGGCAACTTCTTCCTGTGCAATACAGTAACCAACTTCACCAAATCCGCCGCCGCCGTATTCTTCAGAAAAAGCAGTACCAAGGAGTCCGAGTTCCCCTAATTTTTTTATTAACTCATCCGGTATTTTTTCTTCCTTATCAATTTTTGCAGCAATAGGTTTTATCTCATTATCCGTAAACTCCCTTGTCATTTCCCTGAGCATATTTTGCTCTTCAGTAAACTTAAATTCAAACATAACCACAACGCCTTTTTGCTGAGTAAAAAAATTATGGGGCAGAAATCACTAGCAAGCCCACCCGCTTCGCACTGCAGTAACAAATAATATTCCATAAGTGTATATAGTTAATAATTGCTGTTTTTTGCTTAAAATCGTCAGATTGTAGTCCGGCTTTTTCATTTGGGAGAATGATTTATTTGTGCTTTTCTTAGATGTGAGAAGAGAGGAATAGGGTAGACTAAATAATTAAAATTAAGAATTACACTGTCTAGCCTAATAATTGAGGATTTTGATTTGTTCTTAATAGACTAGCTAAGATTATTTTAACAACTTTCCAGCTTTTATTCTCGTGGCATTCCTTCTGTTTTGCAAATGCTTCTCAGCAAATTGTATTATTTCTTTTTTATATTTCATTTCGTCAATATAATTTGCAAACGCATCTAATGCTTTACCTGCGAGTATGTTGTGGCATTCTGCACTGTAGGGGAGAGTATCAACTTTTACTAATTCTTCAGTAATCTTTTTTCTCAATCTCGGTTTGTTAAGCGCGACCTTACCTAAAGCAGATATTGTGTTCGCGGCGGTAACCATACTTTCATCAAAGAAAAGGGAGATATACTTATTAAGTATCTTCCTGTTAAACTTACCTGCCTGCCGGCCAAGCAGGTTTTCAGTTTCAACCTCAGTGAGGATGCTTAGCACTTCAATTGCATTCCATTTAAGTATGGTATCATCGCCGTCAATCAGATCAACAAAAAAATCAAAAGATGGATAAAGTTTTTCAGGTTTTATTCTGCTTATTTCTCTTAAGCATTTTGCGGAGGCATTTTTAACACGCTTGTATTCGGATGCGACTCCCTCCAAAACCTGCTTTAGTACAGTTTTGTTTTTAACGGCAAGCTCTGCTACTTTTTCAGCGGCTTTGTTGCCATCTTTAAGGAAGATATTAAAAACGCTTACTTTCAACCCTGCCCTGTAAACGTGATTATAAATAATTACAATCAAACTTAACTTTTTACAGATGGTGAAGCAAGAGGAAGTTGGTTTATAGTAGTTGTAGTAGTTTGTTGTTTTTTATTTCTCTGTCAGCTATCGACAAAAAATACAGTGAGCCTGCCTGTCGGCAGACAGGCTTGTAGAACTGCTCATAGTGAGAGCTTAATAGTTGAAC
>JBATTD010000682.1:0-2838 GCA_049670345.1 Ignavibacteriaceae bacterium | reverse complement strand
CTATTAATACTGCTAATAAACTCGACTTGTATTTCATTTTTAATTCCATTAATAAATCTATTCCAAAAACATATTAAGATGCCGGATAAGCTTACATTCTGCAAACTTATCCGGGAAGAAACTTCTGTAAACATCTTAAGTATTTTTTTTATTTACTTTACTTCAAAGCCATTTTCTTCAAGATTTATCTTCGCATCTTCAAGTGAAACCTCTTTGAGTTTCATTCCACATTGAGGACATTCTCCCGATTCATCAGAAACAACATTCCAGCACATTTGATCCTGGTAAACTTTGCCGTCACCGTTTTCATCTATTGCTGAAAGATCAATTGCACCTTCATGTACTATCGATTTTTGTTCATTCATCGTTCCGGAATGATCGTGAGTGGATTCTTCTTTCATTTCATGATTCATCATTTTATGGTCATCTGATTTATCCATCATTTTGTGATCACCAGATTTATGCATCATTCCTTCCTTATGCATTGAGCTTGAATCCGGCTTATCCTGTGCATTGAGTGTTCCCACTGCAAACAGTATTATTCCTAATAAAGCTGCGAACGAGATTGATTTTAACATGTTGTTTTTCCTTTCGGTTTTGTTATAGAATGTTTAATTGATTGTTCCTAATTTTAATCGATTTTTCAATCGGGGATACGAACATCATTCCGTCTCCTGATTTTCCTGTTTTTCCATATTTTACAATAATATCAGATAGAACGGCTGTATCTTTATCTTCACAAACGATCTCAAGTTTAACTACCATAGAATATTTTTCTACGTATTCAATTGAATAGCTGAATGACTCTTTATCAGCCCATCCTGCCAAAGCTGCTACATCGATGACAGTCATTCCTTTTACGCCCGACTGTTCCAATTTTTGTATTACTCTGTCAGCCATTGTTTTTCTTATATATGCTTTTATCTCTTTCATTTTATTTCTCCTTTTAGATCGTTGGAATTGGAGATTGTTTTAAATTGCCTTTTTTTAATTGCATAGAATATTGCGGGAAACAGTGTCAGTTCCATTATCATACTTGTTAATATTCCTCCAACCATCGGTGCAGCAATTCTTTTCATCACATCCGATCCTGCACCCAAACCAATGAGGATAGGAAGCAAACCAAGCATAGTTGTAAGAACGGTCATCATCTTCGGTCGGATTCTCTTAACTGCTCCTTCAAATATTGATTCTCTTAAATCAGACAGATTATTCAAGATTCCATTCCGCTTGAATTTCTCATAAGCTAAATCGAGATAAAGCAACATGACGACACCGGTTTCTGCACTTACACCAAGTAATGCGATTATTCCAACCCACACCGCCACGCTCATATTATAACCAGCAAAGAATAAAAACCATACAGCGCCAACCATAGAGAACGGTAAAGTCAATAGTACAATTCCGGTTTTAGTCATCGATTTCATATTCATATAAAGAAGAACGATTACAATTAATAGTGTAAGCGGAATAACCATCGAAAGGTGTTTTGCAGCACGCTCCATGTATTCATACTGTCCGCTCCACTTTATTGAGTAACCGGCAGGGAGTTCCAGATTATCTTTTATTATTTGTTTGGCATCAACTATAAATGTACCTACATCAACACCTTTCAAATCTACATACACCCAGGTATTTGGTCTCGCATTTTCTGATTTAATCATTGGCGGACCTTTTCTAATAACGAGATTACCTAACTGTTCGAGCGGAATGCTTCCACTTTTGGGAAGCGAAACCAACACCCGCTTTAAAGCATCTATGTTTTCCCTGTAATCGCGTTGATAACGAAGATTAACAGAATATCTTTCCAATCCTTCAACTGTTTTAGTGATGTTCATTCCACCAACCGCAGACATAAAAACATTCTGCACATCTGCCACGGTTAATCCGTAACGTGCAATCGCATCGCGGTCAATTTCGAAATCAACATAATTTCCTCCAACAGATCTTTCAGCATAAGCCGATCTTGTTCCTGGAACAGTCTTCATCAATTCTTCAACCTGTTTTCCCAAATCCTGAAGCACATTTAAATCCGGTCCGGCTATTTTAATGCCAACAGGAGTTTTAATACCTGTTGAAAGCATATCAATTCTTGTTTTAATCGGCATCGTCCAGGCATTAGTTAAACCTGGTATCTGTACAGCATTGTTCATTTCTTCTACAAGCTTTTCGGGAGTCATTCCTTCGCGCCACTCATCCTGCGGTTTCAAACGGATCGTGGTTTCAATCATTGTAAGCGGAGCCGGATCTGTTGCAGTTTCAGCTCTACCTATTTTTCCGAAAACAGATTCAACTTCAGGAAAGGATTTGATGATCTTATCAGTCTGTTGCAGAATTTCCCTTGCCTTTGTAATAGAAATACCCGGTAAAGTTGTTGGCATATAAAGTAAGTCACCTTCATACAACGGCGGCATAAACTCAGAGCCAAGCTTTGAAAAGGGAATATAGGTAGCAATAACTATTAACAAAGCAGCAGCCATTACCCACCATCTCCGTTTCATAACAAAATCAACAACAGGGTGATAAAGCTTAATAAGTAATTTTGTTATCGGATTATCTTCTTCTTTTCTAATTTTACCGCGTACAAAAAAGCCGATTAAAACAGGTACAATTGTTATCGCAAGTATTGCTGCACCAGCCATCGCATAAGTTTTTGTAAATGCAAGCGGTCTGAATAATCTTCCTTCCTGCTGTTCAAGTGTAAAGACGGGGAGGAATGAAACTGTAATTACAACCAATGAATAAAAGATAGAAGGTCCTACTTCTTTAGCTGATTGCAATATCAGTGCCCAGTGCTGCTTTCTTTCTTTAAGCGGTTTATCCTGTTCAGCAGAGAGA
>JBATTD010000681.1:0-6116 GCA_049670345.1 Ignavibacteriaceae bacterium | reverse complement strand
AGCCGTAATTGTGGGAATTGTTTTAAGTCTTCCGAATATATTTTACCAGCTATGGAAATTTATTGCTCCGGCACTTCAGAAGACTGAAAAGAAATATATTTTTGGTGTGGTGTTTTTTACTTCAGTATGTTTTTTAACAGGTGTGGTGTTTGCGTTCTATGTTATACTTCCACTTGCTTTACAATTTGTAAGTGAATTTGGCACCGAAGATATTGCAAACAACTTTGCAATAAATGAATACATGAACATTATTATTAGTTTAATGCTTGGAGCCGGTTTGGTTTTTGAATTACCCATGCTCTCGTTCTTCCTTACAAAATTAGGAATTTTAACTCCTGCATTTATGAGAAAATATAGAAAATATGCCATCGTTATACTTTTAATATTTTCTGCTATGTTTACGCCACCGGATCCTGCATCGCAAATCATGCTCGGGGTTCCGTTGTTACTCTTATACGAAATAAGTATTTTTATCTCAAAAATCTCGATGAGCAAAAGTGATTAAAGGGCATCTTTCAAAAATAAGCCATCCGATTGAATCTGAACTGGATATTTTTAACGAGAAATTTAAAAAATCCATTCGTTCTAAAGTTGGTCTCGTTGATCTTGTAGCAAAGTATATTATCAGGCAAAAAGGAAAAAAAGTACGACCTCTTTTAGTTCTACTTTCAGCTAAGATTATTGGCGAGGTTAACGAGCGAAGTTATAGAGGTGCCGTTTTGGTTGAACTTCTGCATACCGCAACGCTTGTTCACGATGATGTTGTTGATAATGCTAACAAAAGAAGGGGTGTATGGTCTATCAACGCTTTATTTAAAAACAAAGTAGCAGTGTTGATGGGCGATTATTTACTTTCGCGTGGTTTGATGATTGCTGTTGATGGGAAAGACTTTGATTTTCTTGGTGTTATTACAAACACAGTTAAAAGAATGTCGGAGGGCGAACTCCTTCAAATACAAAAAACAAGAAAGTTGGATATTGATGAGGAAACTTACTTCAGTGTAATATCAGATAAAACAGCATCCTTATTGGAAACTTGCTGTGAAATTGGTGCGTTAAGTGCAACCGATAATTCCGAGTATCATCAAGCGATGAAACAATTTGGGCAATCGATTGGTATGGCTTTTCAGATTCGGGATGATATTCTTGATTACGAGGGCACGCTTAAAATGATGGGCAAACCTGTTGGCGGCGATATTAAAGAAAAGAAAATTACACTTCCGCTAATCTATTCATTAAATCAGGTCTCCAAAAAGGAAGCGGCGCACATTCGCAAGCTGATTAAAAACGGGAGCAAAAATAAGGATGTTAAAGAGGTAATTAAATTTGTTAGAGAAAATGGCGGAATTGATTACGCACTTGAAACAGCCAAATCATATTCAAACAAAGCTAAAGTTGCCTTGAAAATTCTTCCCGATTCACAAAGTAAAGTTGCGCTTGAAGCTTTAGTTGATTATGTAATTGACAGAAAAAACTGATTCAGCTTTTCTTTTCTTTTTCCATCTCTTCTTTGAACATAAATCCCTTTATCGGTTCTCTTAAAGTTAAAACGGGGCAGGGAGCTTTTCGTACTACTTTTTCTGCTGTGCTTCCGAATAAAATATGTTCAATTCCTGAGTGACCATGTGTGGCGATGATAATTAAATCTATATTTTCTACAGCTGCTGCGTCAATTATTTCAAGGAATGGTTTACCCGTTTTAATTATAATTGAGACTTTAATACTTTCAGGAATTTCCTGTTTTCCCAACTTTTCCAATTCTTCTTTTGCCTTTAAATCCCATTCTGCATTAACCGATGGAATTGCTATTTGCCCCATACTGAAATCGGGAGGATAAATAACGGGTTCTACAACATAAATTAAAGTTATCTCGGAATTAAATTTTTGGGCGAACCTTGCTGCATATTTTAAAGAGCTTTTTGAATAATCGGAAAAGTCAATTGGTACAAGTATTTTTTTTATTTCTAGTTCCATTTATCCTCCTTATTATTTATTCTTACTCTGAAGTGAAAAGAAATCTTGATCTAATAATCTTAAACGTGTTGCTATAATTTTAGAAATTCCAAACAGAATTTTAATACCTTTTTTTGGGTACTTTTCAATAAACTCATCAAGATCGGGTTTGAAGATAACCGCAGCTCTCACATCGGTCTTTGCAACTGCCGAAGCAGATCTTTTTTCACCATCGACCATTGCAAGCTCACCAAAAAAATCACCTTTTGAAATAGTTGCAAGTTCAATCTCATTATCTTCTTCATCCGATCTTATAATTCTTACATCACCTTCCCTAATAAGATAAAGGCCAATTCCGGGATCGCCTTGATAGAAAATATATTCACCTGTTAAATAACTTCTGCTATGTATGATATTTAATATTAATGCTAAATCTCTTTTGCCCAAAGATTCAAACAAGGGAATTGATTGCAGCGAAATCTGCAGATCGGATTTTTCAGTTGGGAGGTTAAAAATATTTGTCCAGAAACTGCTGTGAATAGTTTTGTTATTTACTTCTTCCATAGCCATCCTGTAATTTAATTAAATATACCTGACTCGGCAACTCGCCATAACTTTTGGCAGGGAAACCAGTTTTCGTATAATGCTCTTCCAATAATGACCGAATCTACTCCAATTGGAACAAGATTTTGAATATCGAGAAGTTCATCCTTATTACGGACGCCTCCGGCATGCGTAACTTTTGCGCCGGTTTCTTCTGCAATTCGTTTTGAAAGATTGATGTTTGGTCCCTCAAGCATACCGTTCTTTGAAATATCACACACTAAAAATCTGTTGATGCCAATCTCTACCATTTGCTTTGTAAAATCAATATACGAAATACCCGACTTTTTACTTCTTCCGTAAATTATTAATTCATCATCTTTTATATCAAGAGAAACACATATTTTTGAAGGACCGTATTTTTCTAATACTTTTATCATTTCATCTCTGTTTTCTACCGCCATAGTATTTATTGCGAGCCGCGAAATTCCTGTTTGCATTATCTTAACAGTATCCTCATAATTTCTTATGCCCCCCGCAAATTCTACAGGTATAACAACCGAAGAACACATTTCCTCAACCACTTTAAAATTACGTTGTGAATGATCGTGAGCACCATCAAAATCTACTATGTGAATTAGCTTTGCATTTTCTGCTCGCCATATTCTTGCCATATCCACAGGATCGTTACCGTATTGTTCGCACTCTAATTCAGGTATTCCCTGCACTACACGAACTGTTTTACCGTGTTTAATATCAATTGATGGGATTACTAAAAGATTTTTCAAGTTGTTCTTAGATTATTATAATAATATAATTTTGATAAGATAAAAATAGAAAATCTGAAAACTTGTTCAAATCAATATTATATAAAATAAAGTTTATTTTTTGACTAAAATCTTGACTTTTCTAACTATAATAAGCATATTTGGTTCGTATGAGTAAAGATTTTATTCTTAATGTACAAAATAGCAATGTTCTAAGGGTTACGGCCTTCGGAATTGAGCATATAAATAGTGCTCCATGCCTTATTCTTGTACATGGTTTTAAGGGTTTTAAGGATTGGGGTTTTGGACCTTATATTGGCGACTACTTTTCAAAAAAGGGATTTTTTGTTCTTACTTTTAATTTTTCACATAATGGTGTAGGTGATAGTTTAACTGAATTTGTTGAACTTGATAAATTTGCTGAAAATACTTTTTCACTTGAAATGGATGAGTTAAAAGAACTTACTTTAGCTTATGATTTTGGATTTTTTGGAAATTCATCTAACAAAGGAATTGGCTTGATAGGACATAGCCGTGGAGGAGCGATATCTCTTTTAGTTGGTTCGGAAAGTGATGATGTTAAAGCTGTTTGCGCATGGTCTACTGTTTCTAATTTCGATCGTTACACTAACAGGCAAAAAGATGAATGGAAAAAAAATGGTTACATAGAAATTATGAATACACGCACCAAGCAAAGAATGAAGTTGAATGTTTCCTTGTTAGAAGATATTGAAAATAATAAAGAAGGAAGTTTAAACATAGAACAAGCAGTAAAAAATCTGAATAAACCCATGCTCATCGTTCAGGGTAAAAATGATCTGGCAGTTCCTGTAAAAGAAGCAGAAAAATTGTATGATTGGTCTAACAAAGAATTAACGGAGCTACTCATTATTCCTGCCGCCGGACACACCTTTGATATGAAACATCCTTTTGAAGGAAGCAACAAGAAATTTGACACTATTCTAAAGAAAACAAATAATTTTTTCAAAACTAATTTGAAATGAGGGAAAAATGACATCAAAAGAAAACGTTAACTCAAATGTTATTGTAGGAATATTTTCTTCACTAAGATCATCGCACTTATTTTGGATTTTATCATTCACAACATTAACAGCAATTGCGGCACAAATTACAATTCCTGTAAAACCCATTCCATTTACATTACAAACAATGATGGTTTTATTGGCAGGTGCGCTTTTAGGTGCTAAAAACGGAGCGTACAGTCAGTTAATTTATTTAAGCTTAGGTGCAATTGGTTTACCGATTTTTGCACATACTCCTGATGGTTTGTATGGATTTGCAAGACTATTCGGTCCAACCGGTGGATACTTACTTGCATTTCCAGCTGCTGCATTTTTAGTTGGGTACCTTGTACAGAAAAATAAAAAATATTACGGTGTAGTTCTTTCGATGTTTGCCGGAAATTTATTTATCATCATCTCGGGCACATTGTTTTTAAATATATTTTATTTGCACAATTTATCTGAGGCAATTACGGCTGGTGCTGCGATATTTTCAATTTGGATGGTTGTAAAAGTATTTACTGCTGCTACTGTCTATTTTGGTATTTCAAAAAAATATGAAAGTCTGCCTTAGCACTTTTAGTAGATAATTTTGTTATTGTAAAAAAATGGAAACAAAAAACATCATCTTCATTTTAGTCTTTTTTGCTGTTACTGCAATTTTTATTTACAGCAGCGGAAATCTGATTCGTTATCTGCTTGTTGCGAAAAAGAAAGATGATAGATTTGATGAACCATGGCAAAGAATTAAACGTGTAATTAAAATTGTATTCGGGCAGTCAAAACTGCTAAGAGAACCCTTAGCCGGAAGCATCCATTTTCTTATATTTTGGGGATTTGTACTATTTCTCATATTAGTGGTTGAAGCAATTATTCAGGGATTTTATTCACCATTTACGTGGGAATTCTTAGGTCCCATCTATTCCATCATTACGTCGGTTACGGATGTTTTTGGCATCTTAGTGATAATATCTGTACTTCTTGCACTTTTTAGACGCTTCATAGTTAAAATACCTCGTTTGCAATTGGATGTAAAATCTGAAATTGATGCGGCAGTAATTCTAACGCTTATTCTCTTCATCGTAGTTTCGATGTATGGACAAAATGCTGCTTCAATTTTTATAGATGGTGGTTATCATGATTATGAAATAAGACCTATATCTGCTGCACTTAGCAATGTAATTTATAGTTCTAACAATAGCGCTGTTATTGGATACGAAGTATTTTGGTGGATGCACATTTTATTTATTTTCGGATTTTTAAATTTTCTTCCATATTCAAAACATCTTCATGTTTTAACATCTATCCCAAATGTATATTTTGCTAATCTTGATGATATAAGAAATACATTAAAACCATTGGATTTGGAAGATGAGGACGCCGAATATTTTGGGGCTGCCGATATCGATCAACTGTCGTGGAAACAAATTTTAGATGGTTATTCGTGTACCGAATGTGGAAGATGCGATTCTGTTTGCCCGGCTAATCTTGTAGGCAAATCACTTTCACCAAGAAATTTACTGGCTAACATCAGAAAGAGGACGAAAGATAAAGCTCCATTATTAACTGATGGATTAATTGATGGAAAACAGTTAGAAAAAACTTTAGTACACGATTATATCGAAGATAAAGTTCTTTGGCAATGTACGACGTGTATGGCTTGTGTGCAGGAATGTCCGGTTATGATTGAACATGTGGACTCAATTGTAGATATGAGAAGAGACCTGGTATTAACAGAGTCTGAGTTTCCTTCAAGTCTTAATAATGTATTTAAAAGTTTAGAGACTAACTTCACTCCCTGGGTATTTAATGCTTCAGATAGAGGTAATTG
>JBATTD010000680.1:0-6587 GCA_049670345.1 Ignavibacteriaceae bacterium | reverse complement strand
GAAAAAAATCAGGAGGCGCAATTAACAAAAAACCAGAAAATAGAAATGAGAGATGCTGCTTCCGAATATATGGGGCGGCTTAAGAGTATATTGATCAATCAGATAAAATCCGAAGGTACGCTGAGTGCAGTAGCTGTGTGTTCCGATACAGCCCAGGTTTTAACAAATGATTTTGGATTAATGAAAGGTGTTTATATTAAAAGAGTATCATTCAAAAACAGAAATAAAAACAATGTGCCGGATGGGTTTGAAGCAAAAGTATTGAAAGGGTTTGAACAGACGAAAAATGAAGGTAAATTAACCCCCGACACCGAACATTTTGAAATCATTAAGGAAAATGATCATCAGTATTTAAGATATATGAAGCCAATTAAAATTGGAGCTGCTTGTTTAAAGTGCCATGGAAATGAAGAAAAGATCTTTGCCGAAGTTATGGACCTGATTTCAAAAAGATATCCTGATGATAAAGCTGTTGGTTATAAAAACGGAGATTTAAGAGGAGCAGTATCAATTAAAAAACTGATTAATTAGGATGAAAAAAATAACTTGCTTCGTAATTATTAATGAAGAAATACAGATTGTTCCCCGAGAAATTAACGATCAATTAATTTAGTCTCCAATCTCACCTGTCTACTCTTCAAATATAAAATGAATTGTTGATTTACTTTATCACCAACATCTTTTTGATATTTACATATTCGCCGGCTGTAAGCTTGTAGAAGTACACTCCGCTTGAGAGAACAGAGGCATCAAAAATAACTTCATAACTCCCGGTATGCCTTTGTTCATTGACTAAAGTAGTAATTATCTTCCCAAGCATATTATAAACAGTTAAATTAACAAATTCATCTGTTGGTAAGGCATATTCAATTGTAGTTGATGGATTAAAGGGATTCGGATAGTTTTGAAACAATTCAAATAGTTTTGGAATCAAATCCGAATTAATTTCTCCTATGCTTGTTGGGTATAATTCAACCGGGTCGCCCGGAGTTAAATCTCTACCTTCAAATCCGGGATAATCCGCCGCATAACTATAAACTCTAAAAGCCCAGTTCTGTGCACCGGGTATTGGGTCATTAAAATACATTGGTCCTGTGGCAATTACCGGATTTACATATAACCAGACTAATTCTGCTTCACTTGTAACTTCAAAAAATCTGCCCCAGGTGCCGTTGCATATAAGTGTATTCCCATTTGGCTGTCGTTGGGAACCGGAAACATTTGGCGAAAAGAAACCGGATGGGACCGGATCAACATAAGTCCAAATAAGTTGGTCGGGTCCGTATGTTGTGCCGGGGTCAAGTAGATAATTACCATTTTGATCTACAGGGGGAACGATTTCATCTATTGTGGAGTAATCTCCACCTGGTCTGCTTCTCCCATTATTAAAAATCAGAATATTTCCCTCTCCTGGTCTTCCTGATTCAATCCAATGTGCATCATGCTGGCCAAAGAGCATTTGATCTGTGACATTTCCTCTTTTGTAGGATTGGGGATTTCCCCATCTGTATAATAGATCACCACCCATTCCGCTGTTACCACCTGTGTGACTCGCAGCTTCTTCGGTTGAGGTGCTGTGATCGATTACCCAGATTTCTCCTAAGTGGTGAATCGAAAGCATTATCTGATCAAAGTCTTCATTGTAATCCACTGCATTAATATGATTCCAATCAGCACCGAGTGAATTTGGCAAATTACTAACAAAATTAATATCAACCAGTTCAGGATGGTCGGAAACGATTCCATAGTTTAATTGTAATGAATCAAAATCCTGAATTAAATGATCCCAGACATGCCATTCCCAAACAATATTGCCACCGGTAGCTCCATCGGGTTGAACTTCAACAATATGATCCGGCCATAATTTGCTTTGCGACATCAAGTTTGGATCTCGACCTGCTATAATGGCTTCCTGAAATGTTTTATATTCCCAGGCAATAATTAAAGTATTCCCGTTTGGAAGTCTTTCAACATCGTGATGCTGATAGAATTGATCTGAAGAATATTCAAACTCCCAGATTTGGTTTCCTTCCCAATCAAATTCCTGGATAAGTCCGCCTGACCCACCACCAGCAAATGTGGAATTACTGACAAATGCTGTTCGAAGAAGGTTACCATTTTCCAATAAATATGCAGAAAGCCCGGGCCTATGAGTACCTTCCCATAGGTTTACTAATCTACCCTCATTATTGATGAGATATGTATTAACGTAGGCAAGTGGTGCAAATAAAGTATATCCATTAAAAGAGGATGAATCATTCAGGAATAAACCAACTGTTCGCTCTTGAGCCCTGGCAGAGATAAACGCCATCAGAATGATTATGAAACTGACAGTACTTATAATTCTGATTTTATACATTCAAAGTTTCTAAAAACTATTGTTATTTTTCATTCAATTGTTTAATTAATAAGTTTATTAGGAAAGCTTTGTAAAACGAATTTATGCTGGATTTCGAGTTATTATCAAGTGAATAGAGCTATTCGATAAAATATCCGCCAGCAATTACAATATCGAATTCCATTTAGTTACAACTGGCAATTAAATCAATTATACAAAAAAACAAAAGCCCATAAAAGATGGGTTTTTAATCATATACATTTGTTCGTTAGGTTATTTAACCAGCATCATTTTCTTTGAGCTTATTAATTCACCCGAAGTAAGAGTGTAAAAGTATACACCACTTGGTATATAGGAAGCATCAAAAACAATTTCGTAACTGCCGGCAGGTTTTGTTTCGCTTACTAAAGTTGTAATAGAATTTCCCATAATATCATAAACTTTTAATTCAGTGTATCCATCTGCAGAAAGTGTGTATTCTATTTTGGTTGATGGATTAAATGGATTTGGATAATTTTGATCTAATTTAAAAACCAATGGGTAATATACTTCCACTTCAATCACTTTTGAATATTCAAAACTGCCATCAAAATCAACTTGTTTTAATCTATATTGTATTCGATTTTTGTTTTCAAAATGAGAGCGGTCAATAAAAGAATAGTAATGAGTTTCAGTAGAAGTTCCAACTCCACTAACAAAGCCGATTGTACTAAAACCGTTTTCATCCAGGGAGCGTTCAACTTCAAATCCCAGGTTGTTCAGTTCTGAAGCAGTACTCCAGCTTAATTTTATTTCATCTTGCATCGCAGTGCCTGAAAAGCTAACAAGTTCAACTGGAACCGCTGTTTCGTTTACATTTGCTAGAGTTGCAATTGTACCAATTGCAGCTTGGCTCATCTTTAAATAATATGGCTGATTAAAGTGAGTAATTAAATCATTTGTGGAATGATAGTAGGCATTAAAATCACCACCATAGTATTCCTCTATCAGCAAAAGTGCACCATATCCATTATTCCAAAATGATGCTTGGTCACTCGCAGTAGTACCGGGATTAATGATGCTCGGGTTTATACCTATGTTATAGCTTGTGTTTACTTCAACCATTTTATCTTTAAGACTGAGAGAATTTGCTATAGATCTGATATGAATTTCTCCAACATTGTCATTATCTGAATCGTAGGCAATCATATCGAGGTTAACAACTCCCAAGATTGAATCGTCAGCAGCTTGTGCTAATTGTGCATAGTAATTGCTGCCAATTAAACCATACTCTTCCTCATCCCATAATACATAGATAATAGTTTATTCGGAGATGTATTGTGAAATGATTCTAGCAGCTTCCAATACAGCAGCTGTTCCACTTGCATTATCATCTGCACCTGGAGCTATAGAGCCAGATGGCATATCATCATAGTGAGCACAAATTATAAATTTTTGATTTGGATAATCAGTGCCAAGTTGAATCCCATATACATTTCGGCCAACCGAGCCAAATGTCTGGTTGTGCACTTCAAGTCCATAGTATTCAAGTTTCTGCTGTATGTAGTCGGCAGCTTTATCATTACCGGGTTGATTCTTATTCCTGGATAAAATAGTGTATGGTGTACCGCCAATAATTGTAGAAACTTCCCCTGAAAGTTCTTCAACAAACGTGATCAGAGAATCTAAGTTTGTTTGATTAATTATACTCTGGATTGTTGGAGACTGTGAATAGCTCGTGTTATGAACGAAAAAAACAACAAGAAACAAAACTGGTAAAAACTTTTTCATATAATACCCTTGTATTAAGTAATTAGGCAATTTTAATTAATTCTCATATCCAAATTAGAAAGATTTGGAATAAAAGACCATTATAAAGAGGGTAAATCTAATGGTTATACTTTGCCCTGTACCATTCAACAGTTTCCCTTATTGCTGTTTTGTGGGGAGTAGAACGATTTCCGAATGTTCTTTCAAATTTTGAATGATCGACAACACATGGAAGTTCATAATTATGAAGCACTTCTTTTAGTTCCTTTATTATCGGATTAAACAATGCCATAACATTAACTACAAATTTAGGTGTTGTTTTTACTGGCGGGAATATTTCGGTTTCTGAAAAAACACGGTGTAAAAACTTTTGTGTTGTGATAGTTTCTGCACTTGGTATATGCCATACTTCACCAAATGCGGATTTATTTTCAGACAATGTTACAAGACCTTTTGCAAAATCTTTTATATAAGTAAATGTGTGCGGCTGGTCAATGCTTCCAAGTAGATTGATAGTTTTTCCTTTTATCGCAGGGATGAAAACTCTTTCGCCCAAAATAGAATTTAAGACTCTTGGTCCGAAAAAATCAGACGCTCTGCCGATAGCAACTTTAACTTTTCCCTCATTGTGTGCCTGTATAAGTTTATCTGCCATCTGTCCCCTGATTTTTCCTTTTGGTCCTTTTGCATTATAAGGAAGGTCTTCCTTAATGGGGTCATTCACCTGCCCGTACATATAAAGATTATCGCCGTAAACAAGATTGGCTCCGGCTGAAATTGCCCCCTTCATTATGCCATAAGTAATAGCAGGGAAAAGTTGGGGCCACTGTGTATAAGGAGGCATTGCACAATGGAAAACAGTTCTAACATTTTTACATACTTCCCGTGTCAGCTCGGAGTCGGTAACATCTGCCTTTACTAATGTTGCCCCTTCGGGAATATCTCCCTCACCACTTCTGTTAACCAGTTTAACTGATTGCCCTCTTGCCAGTAACTCTTCAGCAACCGCGTAACCCAATGGACCTGTGCCGAAAACAATATTTGCAGCGTTATTAGTCGCCATAGGACAGCTCCTCTTTTCATTAATAATTTGTATTTAAGATAACTTTTTATACTCAGAACAGAAGCATTTAATTAATTAATCGGGATTCAGTAATGCTAAAATTATATCGAAAGATAAAAAAATATTGGAATTAATCCAGATTTAATGTTCAACGATATTCTTGAGTTGTAGAAAAATGAGACAATAGTCAACTAATAACTTCAATGAGGTACCGCACCATTTGCGATATAGAATATTTTAGCTGAACATCAACATATTTATGATTTTTCCCGATTTTATGGTTACCCTTTTCCTTAGCGAATAGCGAGGAATATTAATAAAGACCGGTTGCTATCAAATACTTACCCTTTTATTAATTTGATAAATCCACAATTACAGCAAATATGACCTAAAAATTGAATACTGAAAAAGATTCTTAGTATGGGATATAAACTATATTTCTTCAAAAAAGACCGAAGGGATTGAAATTAAACTTTTTTTATTAGGAAAATATTATAATTTGTAATCAACTTTTTAAAAATAAAGAACATTATGACTACTGACATCAAATACTTTACTCCTGCAGAAGCCAGGAGAACCTTACCCCTGGTAAAAAAAATCGTTTGCGATATTCTTGATACTACAAAAGAAATGCGATTATTAGCAGATGAAATTGGAAATAACGCCGAGAGCGATGATACACTAAAAAGAATGGCATCGGATGTTGATAAATTTATGAATGAACTTGAAGAAATCGGCTGCTATTTTAAAGATTGGAATTTTAGAATTGGGCTGGTTGATTTCCCCGGGTTGATTGATGGTAAGGAAGTGTTCTTTTGCTGGAAAAGTGACGAAGAAGATATAGAATTTTATCACGAACTTGAGGAAGGATTTACCGGAAGAAAACCCATTCCGTTTAAACTTATTGAAGCAAAGTAAGACTCATTTGATCAAATTAAATTCTGCGAATCCTGTTATTCTGTTTTGAGAATAAATATCTGTTATATTAAAGATGATTGTGTAATTACCAAAAGAATATGTTGAGTCCATCTCAAACTGAACTTCAAGGGGAATATCAATTATGTCTTCTTGGGCGGAAATATTTATTTTATCTGAATATAAGTTTTCTAGTGTTTTTCCATCGGGAGTTTTAATATCTGCAGAATAAGAAATTGATGCTTCAAAAGTTTCTCCGCTGCCTTCTCTCTGCTCGAATCCTTTAACATTAATCATTGCATTTACTTCCCAGACATTTCCTAAATCGTAAGCGAATGCTTCCGGATTGAAAACCTCAAGTTTTGTTTCTTCCTTTCCACAAGAATTCACCAGCAGGAGCATGAAAAACAAAAGTATAGTATTTATTTTCATATTTTTCATTACTTATAAAGGGAGGCTGACCCATAAGCAAAAGCTAATAGTTGTTTTATTGAGTCAGCAACAACAACTCTGAGCCAACCT
>JBATTD010000679.1:0-4620 GCA_049670345.1 Ignavibacteriaceae bacterium | reverse complement strand
TTCTAAAGATCGATCTCGAATAAATCGGGATTTTTCTTTTTAGATAAGTGAAATTTTTTATCCACATATTTTTTTCTCTTACAACTTTCATAAATTTAAGTTGCCAGTCTTTTAATAATAAGAATCAAGTTTTTTTCGGCGATGAACTTCTTCTGGAAGAAAATATTGATTTATTAAAAGATAAAAGTGTTGGTGTGGTTACCAATCATTCAGCAATTCTCCCGAACAATGTTCATCTTATTGATACTCTACTTTCATTAGGAATAGATATCACGGCACTCTTCTCACCAGAACATGGAATTAGAGGGGAAATTAGTGATGGTAGTAAAATATCATCTTCAACTGATGATAAAACCGGGATATCGATTTTTTCATTATACGGTAGTACAAAAAAGCCAACTAAAGAAATGCTGAATAATATCGATATCATTTTGTTTGATATTCAGGATATCGGTGCGCGGTTTTATACTTACATTTCTACTATGTATTACATACTTCAGTCTGCAGTTGAAAATAATCTCCCCGTTATAGTGCTCGATCGCCCCAACCCTGTTAATGGATTGCGTGTGGGCGGACCTGTGCTTGATCTTAATTATAGTTCATTTATTGGAATTGCGCCAATTCCGGTTTTGCATGGTATGACTATTGGTGAGCTTGCAGAATTATTTGTTAAAGAAAATTTTATTAACACAAGCAGTAAGCCCGAACTAATTGTTATAAAAATGAAAGCTTGGAAGCGAAATTATTTTTGGGCTGATATAGACAGAGAATGGATTCCAACATCACCAAATATTCCGAATTTCGAAACATCACTGATCTATCCCGGCACATGCTTTATAGAGGGAACAAATGTTTCCGAGGGGAGAGGAACGGAAGATCCTTTTTTAACAATCGGTGCCCCGTTTATCAACTCAGCAGAATTGATAGACAAACTAAAATCATTACAAATTGCAGGGATTGAGTTTTCCCCATCATCATTTACTCCTGTTAATTTAAAAGGTAATTCTATTCATCCTAAATACGAAGGAATAAATTGTTACGGTGTAAAATTTAAGGTGACAGATAAGAAAAAATTTAATGCCGTAGAGTTTGGAGTATATTTAATTTATTCTTTAATTAAGTTGTACCCCGATAATTTCAAATTTAATGATAACTACTTCGATAAACTGGCAGGAACAGATAAGTTACGAAAAGATTTGCTTGAAGGTAAAAATCCTTCCGCAATTATAAAAAGCTGGGAAAACGAATTAGAGGAGTTCAAATCAATAAGAAAAAAATATTTACTATACTGAGGATAAAATGCAAAAATACTTATTAATTTTATTAATAATTATATTTTCTTTAACTCTTATTCAATGCAGCAGCGAAACTGAAAATAAAAAAGAAAAAGAAAAACTTGATGTAGCAGTTAAAGAATTTGATTCAACTGACCTTCAAACTACAAACATTGAAGTTGTAGCTGAACACGATAACTTCTCATTAGCATATAATTTTAGAGAAGGTGATTCGTTTAGTTACCGGTTAACAACATTATCTCACTCTGAACGAAGTATAAAAACAGATACCACAATGAGCAATATATTTGATCAGAAAATAATACGGATAATAAAGTTTAACACAATATCGGTTGAGAACGACAGCATTGCAGAAGTAAAATGTAATGTTACTAACATAAGTGTTGAAGCAGATGTTAATGACGAAAAGATGACATATCAATCCGGCAGCATGTTAGATTCAACAGAAGTTACAAGATTTATGGAGCATGAAGGGTTGGTTAATAATCCGTTTCATTTTCGGATAACAAAATATGGTGAACTGCTTGATGTGTTCAGGCTAGATAATTTGACAGACAGATACCTTAAGTTAAGTGGTATAAAGGATTCTGTGAAAATAGAGGAGAAAGCAACGTTTAAGAATAATATTTTGAATAATTTGGTTAAACCATTACTCAGTCAGATATTCAGAGAAGTTCCAACACAGCAACTCTATATTGAATCGACCTGGGATAAAGTGATGGACCCTACACCCGTATTGGTTTTTTATCTTCAATATACGAACCATTTTAAAGTGTCAGATTTAGAAATGCTTAACAACGATAGGATAGCTATTATAAACGGAATAGCAACTACTACTGTGGAAGGTGAAACCAAACATACTAACAAGGGCTTAAACTATGTTTTTCAAATACCTGTTTCCACAGCAAGTGGTAAAGTATTTTTTAATCTTGATAAAGGAATGATTCAAAAAAGTAAGACTAAATCTTTGCTAGAATTATCATACACAATGGAGATGCCTTCACCACAGGGTGTGATGAAAGGCGTTTCATCTGAGATAATGGCTAATGATAATATTCTTGAACTACTTTAAAATTTTTGGCGGAGTGTCTTTAAAATGAACTCCGCTTAATTATTCTATACTTCCCTTACAAGAACTCTTATTCCATCAACGGCTAAGACTTTTATCTTTTTACCTTTTTCAACGTATTCTGATTCCGTCATTACATCCACACGTCTGCCGTTTATTTCTGCGGTGCCTGCCGGTCGTAAAGTTGTAAGTGCAATTCCTTCAGAACCAATTAAATTTTCTGCAAAAGAATGAGATGAAAATCCATCAACAGATTTTTCAGATTCTGAAAGAACAAACTTTTTAAAGACTGTAGTGTTGGGAAGATATTTTGCGAGAACAAAAATAAGAACAAGCGCTATAACAAGAGATAACGATAGTTGAATAATCGCCCTAGAAACCAATTCGAAATCCAAAAATGGATCCCCTCCTACAAGAGAGAAAAAGAGGGAAGCAAAAACCAGAATTATTCCGCTTATTCCGGCAATTCCAAATCCGGGAATAACAAATATCTCAAGTAAAATGAGTGCAACACCTATAATGAACATTAAAATTTCAATTACGGAAGCCAGCTGTAAAATGTAAGATGATCCAAAGAAAAGTGTAAGTGCAACCAATCCAGCTGTACCGGGAACTCCCCAGCCGGGAGATTTTATTTCGGCAAGTAATCCAAAAAATCCAATCATAATTAAAATGGAAGTGATAACTGCATTATTTAAAAATCTTACTACTGCTTCTGCCCAGTTTTGAGTAATCTCAATTTCCTTTGCACCGCTTAAATTCAATGCTGACAACAATTCATCTATATCATTCACTAATGTATCGGCAATACCATAATTGTACGCCTCTTCGGAAGTAAGTGTGATCAATTGTGTGGAATCAACCAACCCCTCTATGACTATCCTTTCATCAACCATTCCTTCTGCAATGTCTTTTCTTCTCCCGTTCCTTTCTGCAGTGGAACGCATTTCGGAACGCATGTAAGATTGATATTTTTCGCTTTGCTTTTTCCCTGATTGATCAACAACGGTTGTCGCACCGATCGAGCTTCCTTCTACCATAACTATTTTATTACAAGATAACGCTATTAAAGAACCGGCGGAGATTGCCCGGTTATTAATAAATGCAATTGTTAAAATATCAGTTGAAATTATTGCATCTTTTATTTGAGTTGCAGCATCTACCCTTCCACCGAAAGTATTAATTTTAAATACTATCGCATCAAAGTTTTCTTTTTCAGCTTCTGATACTACTCTTCGCACATAAGGCGCAAGTCCAAGGTCTATTTCTCCTTCAATAACAGCTACATAAACTTTTTTCTGCGGAAGTAAAGTTGAGGATATTAAAATTAAAAGAAACAATATTTTAGTCAAAATTTTCATGATATCATTAATATAATTTTTTTATAAATAATCTTTCGTCATTGATTTAGTAACTGAATTTATTTACAAAAATATACTTATAATGTATAAATAAAAATGGCTTTAACTAAAATATTATATTCATTTTAGCTAAAGCCAAAGTCTGCGGCTATAAT
The DNA here is from genome assembly GCA_049670345.1 of Ignavibacteriaceae bacterium. Taxonomy (GTDB): domain Bacteria; phylum Bacteroidota; class Ignavibacteria; order Ignavibacteriales; family Ignavibacteriaceae; genus BMS3ABIN03. The sequence continues at coordinate 740 of JBATTD010000679.1, read as the reverse complement.
CGTTGTAATTACCTCAACCGTAGTTTAATTTACTCACCTTTTTTAGAGATAACTGTACCGATTGCCGACCTCTCAACTTTAATTTTGAGATTATCACTTACTTGCAGAAGACAGGTTTTTTCATCCAGCCCGGAAATAATTCCGTGTATTCCACCGCTTGTAACAACTTTGTCTCCTTTCTCGAGATTTGAAAGGAGTTTTTCTCTTTGCTTTGATTTCTTTTGCTGCGGTCTAATTATCATAAAATAAAAGATTAAAAATATAGCACCGAACATTATAATAGTGCTAACCATACTTCCGCCGCCTTCGCCGCCCTGGGGAGCCATTGCGATTAATAGATCCATGTTTTCTCCGTTATTAAATTAATTTTTAATTGATATTTTGTTTATTATTTTATTTTTCCAGTCCTTAAAAGAATCGTTTGCAATTTGTTTTCTTACTTCAGTTACTAATCTTAAATAAAAATAAAGATTGTGAATACTTGCAAGCTCTAATGCAAGAATTTCACCTGCATTAAATAAATGCCGTAAATATGCTCTTGAATAATTTGCACACGTATAGCAGTTGCATTCTTCATCAATTTTGGTAAAGTCATCTTTATATTTTGCATTCCTTAACGAGAATACGCCGTTCCACGTAAACAAAATTGCGTGTCGTGCATTTCTTGTCGGCATAACACAATCAAATATATCAATGCCGCGTTCAATTGATTCAAGAATGTTTTCAGGTCTGCCAACACC
>JBATTD010000678.1:0-3563 GCA_049670345.1 Ignavibacteriaceae bacterium | reverse complement strand
GTTCCAAGCATCTCCGCCGGAGGCGGATCCGCCTATGGCGAAAAATTCAACTTCATAACTTCCCGCTGGTTTTTCTTCATTAACTAATGTTTCTACTTCATTACCTAGTATATCATACACCTTTATTAAAACATTAGATAACTGCGGAACTGAATATTTAATCTTTGTTGAAGGATTAAACGGATTGGGATAGTTTTGATTCAACTCAAATTCCTGCAGAAGACTGCCTTCTTCCTTATCAACCGAAACCGGGGCAACGGGAAGGAACACAACTGCATTCGCATTCATTAAAGGTACGGCTAATATATCATCTATACTGTTATAAGATATATCCACGGGATCACCTGAATTAGTATAAAAGATTTCAGGTGGATGGCTGAAAACAGAATCGAACTTATATATTGATGATGTAAGCCATGATGAAATGTAGTAGTGACCAAATTCGTCTTTCGCAAAACCATCACATTGTCCTAAAGTAGTGCTTGCCACAACAGATACTGATGAATCTTCAAGACTTATTGCCAGAATTGGAATGTTATATCCAAAAGAACAAAGCAATAATCGGTTATTAGGTTCATCGAATAAAATTCCGTTGGGATTGCGGATTAAACCAGTCACAAAAGTTGAATAGGCGTGACTTTCAATATTAACTTTGATGATTTCTTTCGCATTAAAATCAGTTATATAAATATATCCTGAATTATCTGCTGTTATATCATTATAGTTAATGGCTCCTGGAATCGCTAAATCCATCACAATTTCTTTAGTGACAAGATCAAATCCTTTCACTCTTGTACTGCAGCCGGCAAATACAATGTTTTCTGCAATGTATATTCCATTAATACTTCCGTGTCCTGTTACAAAATAACTTTGTACACCATTGCTATCGATTTGAACGATAGCACCATTAGTCCAGTTTGAAACCAAATAACGGTTGTAAAGAGAATCATAAACAATGCTCTCAGGTCTATTAAGTAAATTTTGTGAGGTTATTTGAAAAGGGAAGAGAATTATAATTATGGATATACAGTATCTCAAACCACAAAGAATAGTAGCTGTTTTTTTCATGTTATCCACCATCTATAATCGAAAAAATGTGATTTATCGTTCGTTATTTAACAATTGCACTTTCATTTATCAAAACTAAAAAAATGCCAATTTATAAAGGATTGAAGTAATTTATCTCATCAGAATCATTTTCTTTGTTTGTATATAACTTCCCACTTTCAATTGATAGAAATATACACCGCTCGTTATTATACCCTTTTGATTAATCAAGCCCTTGCTGTTGAATTCAACTTCGTATGTGCCTGCGGAGTTTTCTCCATTAACAAGAGTTGCAATTTCATTTCCTAACACATCATAAACCTTAAGTGTTACAAAACTTAATTTGGGAATTTGATATGAAATTTTGGTTGCGGGATTAAACGGATTGGGGTAATTTTGTAATAACTTAAATCCGGTAGGGACTGAAGATTTTTCTTTTAATCCGTTAATTGTTTCATTTAAAAATATTTTGTTTCCTCCTGATCCTTCCATATATCCGATTGCAACATCGGTATCAGTGTCACTATCAACATCTGCAAAGAAAAGAGAAATGCCATTATAACCTAGAGTGCCTGAATAGATAAAATTTCCAATTCCGTCATTTATCCAAATTTTAATAAATTTTTCAACGCCGCAAATAATTGCATCAATATTACCGTCATTATTGAGGTCTTCCATTGCAATAAATTCGCCATTTCCAGAATAACTGTTCAGTTCACTAAAAGTGCCTTCGCCATTATTAACCCATACTTTACTACTTCCTGATTCATAGTTTGTAATGAAGGCGTCAACATCTCCATCGTTATCTACATCTGATAAAGCAATATGACCCCAACTTTGTATATCTCCAATAGTTTGACCGCTATTTGTAAAATTTCCGCTTCCGTCATTAAACCAAATTTCATCATAGTTATTAAAATTATTTAATACGATATCGGGATCATTATCACCATCAAGATCATCGACTCCCATACGGAGAGCCTCATCATTTCCAATATTTTGCCCGCTGTTAGCAAATACTCCACTCCCATCATTCAGCCATAATTCACCATGATGAAAGAAGCTGGCAAGCAATGCATCTAAATCATTATCTCCATCAACATCACTTAGTACTACGGACAAATATGCATCACTTGAAGTTCCTAATTGCTGTCCGCTATTTGTAAATACTCCATTTCCATCATTTAAAAGTACTTGATTAGGTCCCTCGTTATTAACAAAAAAGATATCATTATCTCCATCATTTTCTAAATCACCAATAGCGGCACCATGCCCTCTTTGACTCGGTACCCCAAAGATTTGTCCGCTATCCGTAAAATGTCCAAGTCCATCATTAAACCATATTTTCGAATATGAAAGGTAGTCTACTATAACAGCATCAGAATCATTATCTCCGTCAAGGTCTCCTAATACAACCGAGAAAATTCGTCCATTACCCAAATTTTGGCCACTATTAATAAACAATTGGGAGAAAACACTATTTGTAAGACTAAAAAAGAGTGTAACTATTAGTAGGTTAAACGATTTATTAAACATAATTCTTACCCATTTTATGAGATAATTTTGGATTTATTTTATTAATACCATTTTATGAGACTCAACATAATTTGGTGCTTCTAACCTGTATAAATAAATTCCACTTGTTAATTCGCTCGCTTCGAACTCAATCTCATATTCTCCTACAGGTTTAACTTCATCAACCAATGTTGCAACTTCATTTCCTAATACATCATATACCTTAAGTAATACCAAGCTTCTCTGCAGAATTGAATACGTTATTTTAGTTGTTGGATTAAATGGATTGGGATAGTTCTGATAAAGCCTAAAACTGGCCGGCTGATCAACATCTTCTACTTCGGTTGTATTATCAATAACTGCCATCATAATATTTCTACCGAACAGATCCGATCGTGTCCAAACAGGGTATATCTTATTATTATAGGCAACAATATTTATATAATCCCCAAGAAACTCCTGCAATGTTGTCTCGAATGGTGATTCACTTATTTTAAAATTAAAAAAGGATTCTCCGCCGTCACTTGATCGTGCAATATAAACTTCAGTAAGTGTGCTTAATGTACTTCTTCTATCATAATACACGATGTACATAATTCCGGTAACCGGGTCAATACTCATCCAGGGATAAAATTGTGGTCTGTCTGTATTATCGTCATTAACTCTCTTCACATCACCCCAGGTATTCCCTTGATCGGTGGACTTAATCAGGAATATATCTGTATTAGTAATTCCGTTTCTCTGGTCTGCCCAAAGAATATAAACAGTGCCTCTGTTAGAAGAGTTACTAACATCACAAATCGTTTGCGGAAGTCCGTTTCCATAAATGCCAGGAATATCGTTCCCCCAGCCCCAGCCCCCTATATGTTCTGAAACAAAAATATCTTCTCCAAAAGTTACACCTCCATCAAATGATCCGTCAAACATTATTCCCTCCGGGCCTGCCCATGCCATATAAATCTCTCCATCCGGACCTACAGCGGGAGTTGCCCCTTGAATTG
>JBATTD010000677.1:0-3742 GCA_049670345.1 Ignavibacteriaceae bacterium | reverse complement strand
ATTCCTGCTGCCAAAATTCAAGTACAGCATCTGGAAAGTTCTTGCATGTGTAGCAGAATTATTTACGGTGTCAAATCTTTCAAAAGTGTAGAGAGCACTTGTAAATCTACCATTTATATTCTGCGGAAAAATCAAAACCGTAAGCCCCAAAGTGAGACTTACAATTATGAGTAATTTTTTCATCTGTTAAAATTCACTTTAATATAAAATTATTCGGGTACATTATGTTTAATTTTCTCCCAACTTTCAGCAAAAACAAATTCAACCATGGTTGGGCTTTCTGCATTATGACAAGTTATACATAGTTCTTCAGGATTTTCATAAAGTACTAAACCGTTGGCAACGGATTTTTCTCTGTCTTTCATTATTTTTTTCGATTTATAATCCGAGCCGGGACCGTGGCAAGTTTCACATTGAACTCCTTGCTCAACTTCGAATTTTTTACCTAGTAAAGAAGCATCAACATTATATCCTGTAGCATGGCATTTAAGACAAGCTTCAGTTTCAGATGCTTTGGTTTCAAAACCTTTTTCTTTTGCTATCCCATCTGCTTTTTCTGTGAGAAGAGTTTCAAAAGCCTTTGAGTGTTTCGAGTTTTCCCAGATGCTTTGTTGCTGCCCCGCTTTTTCAGATTTATGACACATAACGCAGGTTGCAACTCCAACATAAGATGGCTGGGCAAAAGAGAAAAACAATGGTGCGAATATAATCGCAAAGATCAAAATAATTTTAGCAAACATATTATCTCCCTTTAATAATTATAATTACGATATGAAAATTATAAATATTTCTATTCAAAAAAAAGAAAGAGCTCCACTATTTTTACATAATATTAGGGGAGCTCTCCTCTAAATTTTACCTATTAAACACATACAGTGTAATAATATTTTAAATTAAGAATTCCCTTGATTAACCCCTTCCAGTGGTACTCGTATAATTATCAACAAAAAATGAACCAAATCAAATATTGCGAATTGTATCAAGAACAGCACTTTGTGTTTTTCAATGGTGAGAAAAATAATTTTTTCTTTTCCTGATTGTTAGAATTTAAATATCACCTTATTTGGTTCATTTGGAAGTACTTTAACTAAAATGGGTAATAAATTTCATTTATTTATACTTGTCCGCCTCCGGCGGAATTTCTTGTTTTGGTCATATGGAGCTCACATTATAATCATTCCTTTGTGTGTAAATGATTTCTCCTGCTCGTTTCATCTGTTTATCATTTTTTATTATTTTCCCGATATGTTGGGAAACCCACATATAAATTATCTTCTTTGCCAAAGGCATTCTCCGGGAAGGGCATAAATATTTTCACATGCTCATTTTACAATTATCATAAGCCAAAAATTATTGTTTAATCTGAGTTAAATTATTTCATTATCTTATATACATAAAATTCCATTAAATATAATTAAAGAACTATGAAAAAAATATTTTACTCGATAGCAGTGCTGTTAATAATTCAATCAATTACATTTGCACAGGAAGAAACCCATAGATGGAAAAAGCTTGATACAATTACGGGCGAGCAAATATGGTTTGATGCTTCTTTTACGGATACATTAAAAGGAGACAAATTTGAAATCTGGGTTTTGAAGGTTCATACCCCGCCAATGAAATCTGAAGGTGTTGAAGGAGATATTTATCGTTCAAAAATTTTATATGCAATAAATCTGGCAACAGTACGTTATGGAATTATGAAGCTCCGCTATTATGATGTTAAGAATATTGAACTTTACAGTTTCGATTATGATACTCCGCCACCTCCGACTGACGCCTTGCGCTATCCCTATCCGGTTCTTGAAGATTCTCCTCTATATTTAATTATAAAAAAAATATTTAAAGATGAGGAGAAGAGTACGAAATGAGAAACGGAAAAGCTTACGAAAAATTCGTCCTTGTGAAAGAATCAGAAATTCATGGCAAGGGAATTTTTATAACAACCAGGGTTCCCAAAGGGGAAAAAATAATGGATATAAAAGGAGATGTAATCGATGGAGATGAATGCGAACGACGTGAAGAAGAGGAAAACAATGTTTACATTTTTTGGAATGGTGACGACTGCTACATTGATACTTCGATGACTGAGAATATAAAGTACATTAATCATGGTTGTGATTTTAATTGCGATGTTGTAGAAAATGACAGAGGTGGATTGATGCTGATCGCTTACCGCACAATTGAAGCAGGAGAAGAATTAACCATAGATTATGGTTATGATGACATTTATGAAAATTGCGAATGTAACTACTGTGTTGCAGATATAGAGAGCCCATAATTAAATAGGCTCCCGAAAATAACTATTTTGTATTTGCGAATTCCTTTAGAATCCCCTTAAGCAGATAATAAAATTTAGCTACAGTTTCAATATTAACTTTTTCATCGGGCGAGTGAGCATTCTGGATGGTTGGTCCAAATGATATCATATCCATTCCAGGATTTTTTCCTTCAAGAATTCCACATTCTAATCCTGCGTGAATTGCTTTGATTTCCGGTTCTTTGCCATAAAATTCTTTAAAAACTTTTTTGGATACTTTTAATAGTTCAGAATCCATATTTGGCTTCCATCCAGGGTAACCGTCTCCTGCTTCTACATAAGCATCTGTTAGATTGAAAACGGCTGTAACGCTGTTTGCAATATACTCTTTCGCACTATCTGCAGAACTTCTCTGGCTTGTACCTATTCTTATCTTTCCATCAACTAAATTAACTGTTGCAAGGTTTGTAGAAGTTTCAACCAATCCATTAATATCCTGACTCATCGAAATTACTCCATGAGGTAATGCAAGAATAACATTAACTATCTCTTTTGTAAATTCTTCAGTGAAAACATTATCAAATTCCAAATCATTTTTTTTAATAAAAACATTTACATTTTTATCCACTGTTCGATATTCGTTTTGAATTGATTTTTGAAATTCAGTTATAATTTCTACAGCATCTTGAAAATCGTTTTCACTTAATGACAAAATCACTTCAGCTTCTCTGGGAATCGCATTACGCAAACTTCCGCCTTCAATTGCAGCAAGCTTGAAATCAATCCTCTCCAACTTCTTTAATGCTCTTCCTAATATTTTAATCGCATTTCCTCTGCCTTCCTGAATATCTAAACCTGAATGACCGCCTTTCAATCCGGTAACAACCAGTTCATAAACTTGGGTGGAGGGATTTTTCTTTTCTGCTTTAATTTCAAAAGTAGCAACAGTATCAACTCCACCTGCACATCCAACATAAAAAGCCCCGTCTTCTTCCGAATCCATATTTAATAATATCTTTCCTGTTATAAATCCCGGCTCAAGATTATTTGCTCCTGTTAATCCTGTTTCTTCATCAACAGTCATTAAAATTTCAATAGGACCATGAACAACATCGGGATCGGTAATAATAGCAAGACCGGCAGCGACGCCAATTCCGTTATCACTTCCGAGTGTTGTTCCATCAGCAACAACCCAACCATCTTTAATGGATACAGCTATAGGATCGTTATCAAAATCGTGCTGCTTATCTTTATTCTTTTCACAAACCATATCAACATGACCTTGCAGAACAATTGTCGGTGCATTTTCGTAACCTGGAGTAGCCGGAACTAATGCGACAATATTCCCGATTGCATCTTCTTTGAACTCTGTCTTAAGGTTTTTGAGGAGTTCTCTAAAATGCGCCCGAATTTTTTCTTCTTTTTTAGATGGTCGAGGTACTTGTGTAATTTCGTAAAATCTCTTCCACAAATGTTTTGGTT
>JBATTD010000676.1:0-2298 GCA_049670345.1 Ignavibacteriaceae bacterium | reverse complement strand
GATATGTATTAATGAACTCACCTAATTTCTGCCCATTTCTAACAAGCGTTCCGGGATTTATATTAGATTGAGTAACCACTCCGTTAAACGGAGCCTGAATAGTGTATTTTTCATATGTCGCCTGCATACTTTTTATCTCATAAAAAAGACTGAGAATATTATGAGAAGCGAGGTACATAGTTTCTCTACTGCTTAAATTTTCCGGTAACGGCATCAATGGTTTATTAAGATCAAAATTATCAAGATACGATTGCCATTTTTGGTATGAATCAGGAAAATCAACTTTTGCATCAGCTAATAAAAAAGAAAGCTGAGACAATAAATTACTTTTTTTTGCAAGTAATGAATTCAGATAAACATCGGAGTTTATGTTTATCATCACATCACCTTTTTTATATCGGCGTCCGGCTTTAAATCTTTTTGAGCTTTCTTCCAGCACACCGCTGACTTCGGCAAAGATCTCCACTTTATTAAACGCATACATTCTTCCGCTTGTATTAATTACAGAAAACTGTAACTCGTTCTTAATTTTTATAACCGTTTCTTTCGACACATTTTTTTCAACAGGTTTACGCAAATCATCTTTGTTTTGAGAGCTGAGGAGTGATGCCAGGATCCATGCTCCGCCTAACAAAACGATAATAATAATTACATATTTTAATCTTTTCATTTAGTTCCTCGCAAGGGATATTATTATTCTAATTTTAAATATTTCTAAATGTAAAATTAGTAAATAATAAAGTATAAGTTAGATGTTTGGTACGATAAGATGTAACCTAGCAAGTTCAGTTTCACAACTTTCCATTGAGTTTATAACTCCCAGCCAAATGATGTTTGGAATACATAATCAGATTCAGATGCACCCTCAACCGGTTGACTATCATAGTTAAGTGTATAACCAAGGCCGATGTAAAAGTCTAATGGCAGGTCATACTTGAGATCAATTTTAAAATCTGCCCTTGTTCTTCCACTTTCTGTTATGCTTTTATACACGGATAAACTTGTTAAGAATCGAAAATCACCAACATCAAATAAATTTAATTCGGTACCAATATTTGCTTCGGCGTCGCTCCTGTTTGGAATTGTTGGATCAGTATAAGTTTCGTTGTTCCATGCTGCTCCTAAAAACAAAGACAAATACATATGATTTGTCTGAATAATATAATTACCTATTCCGACTTTAGGAGTAGAACGAAGTTCTAATTTTTGTTCATCATTTTGCAAGAAATTTGCGGAAGCATAAATAAACCAACCCTTCCAAAGAAAATAGCTAAATGTAGCCGAGGCATCTGTTCTGCTTGTACTTTCCACACTATCTTGACTACTTCGAACGGCATCTAATGATGCATCTGCACTCCAATTGTTTGCAAGGTAGCCTAGAGAACTCCTGGATGAAAACTGTTTTAAGTTATTAGCCTTAGTAAGTGTAAATCCAAAATCAATTGAAGCACTAAGTCTGTCTATAAAACCCTCATCAACACCTTTAATAAAAACAATATTCGCAATGGCAACATTTACCTCTTTACCATCTTTAAAAAGCATCACTGTTGAACTATCAGATGGCTTTGTTCGAATGGTAGCAATTATTCTTTCACCACTTTTTAAGGATACAATGAAAGCGCCTTTACTGTTTACCTTTGTAACCTTAGCCCATTCAATTTTAAAATCACTGTCGCTGTAAGGTGTCTCTAATGTAACAACTCCACGACTCATACTTTTCATATCACCTACTATTATGTCGCCGCTACTTACAACAATAGTATCCACTTGTGAAAAGGTGATTGGTGCAATTAAAAAAGCAATGATGCAAATAAAAAATTTTCTAAAAGAATTCATTGTAGAACTACTCCGTTGATTGTATAACATTAATGTTAGAATTACTTTATGATTGGATTAAAAATAACTATGATTTATCCCCCCAAATCAAATGGAATTCATATTGTTTAAAATACTATAATTCTATAACCTCTTCCTTATCACTTCTTCCAATATGAATTCCAAATAAACGAAAAAATATACATATCCTAAAATTGATTCATAAATGCTGTGAACTGAAGAGGACCAGAGCAATATCACAAATCAAATTAGCAAAAATTGAAAATGAATCAGTTACTTATTCTTAATCTCTTTAATGCAAACATTTATCACCTTATTCCTCTGCCGGAAGAGGTGTCTCATCAATTAAGGCCTGGTAAACTTTATAAGCAAGAGCAAGAATAACTGCACCAACAAATAATCCAATAATTCCTGAAAGCATCATCCCTCCAATTGCACCAAGCAAAATTACCAGTGTAGGAA
>JBATTD010000675.1:0-5601 GCA_049670345.1 Ignavibacteriaceae bacterium | reverse complement strand
TTGTTCATATCCGATTCAACCGGCGGGATTGATATTGTTATGGATCCAAACAATCCGGAATTCTTATTCGCTGCAATGTGGGAGCGTGTTAGAAGACCAAATTCATCTCATCTTTTTGGTCCATCAAGCGGTGTTCATCGCAGTACAAATGGTGGTGACAGCTGGGAACATTTAGGACCTTCAACAGGATTGCCCAATTCGAGTACACAAAACATTGGCAGAATTGGTTTGGCAATGAGTCAATCTAATTCAAACATTACTTACGCGCTCTATACTAACGGTAGTATTATTAATGGATTATATAAAACAACAGATTTTGGTGATAGCTGGGTAGATGTTGATACTGATGGTGAACTGGGTGGCGGTGTTGGTGGATTTAGCTGGTACTTTGGGCAGGTAAGAGTTAGTCCATTCAATCCGGATTTGGTTTTTGTCCTGGATCAGGGATTTATGAGATCAACCAATGGTGGGAGCTCTTGGAATGTTAGCTTTCAAACTCATGTTGATCATCATGCACTTTCTTTTCATCCAGATGATTCAAATTGGATAATTAATGGAAATGACGGCGGTATAAATATTTCAACAAATGCGGGTGTCAGCTGGGGTTCACATGCGTTTATTCCTGCAACACAATTTTATGAGATTGGTTTGGATGCTAATAATCCTGAAAAAATTTACGGTGGAACACAGGATAACGGAACCAACAGAACTCCGGATGGCGGAATTGATAACTGGCAGCATATATATGGTGGAGATGGGTTTTATGTAATTGTAGACCACACAAATCCAAACATTATTTTTGCTGAGTCACAATTTGGTAATCTTGGTAAATCTACAAACGGTGGCAGTTCGTTTAACAGTGCAACAAACGGAATTAATGGTAGTGAACCAACAAACTGGTCAACTCCCGTTGTTATGGATCCAAATAATAATAACATTTTGTACTACGGAACGGACAGAGTCTACAGAACAATAAACAGTGCGGGAAACTGGACTGCTATCAGCGGTGACCTTACGGACGGGATACCGGGAACACGATTAGGAACTGTAACCACAATTGCTGTTGCTCCAGCCAATTCAGATGTAATTTATGCTGGAACGGATGACAGTCATGTTTGGGTTACAACAGATTATGGCTCTAGTTGGAATGATATTTCGGGGCCCCTTCCAACACGATGGGTGACAAGAGTTATTGTAGATCCTGTTGATGAGAACATTATATACGTTACATTCAGCGGATTGAAATGGCGAGATCCTCAACCGCATGTGTTCAGAAGCAGTGATATGGGTGCAACATGGAGTGATATTAGCAGCAATCTTCCCGATGCACCGGTTAATGCTTTTGCTGTGGATAATAATAATCAATCAGTTTTATACCTGGGAAATGATGTTGGAATGTATGTTAGCTTTAACACTGGAGATAGCTGGGAGTTTTTAGGAGAAGCATTACCGATTGTTACTGTAGGGGATATTAAAATTCATCCAACAGCAAATTTTCTTGTTGCAGGAACTCACGGAAGATCGATGTATAAAATTGATCTTGATATGGTTACGGGAATTGAAACAGATAAGGGAGGTACTACTTTAAATAGTTTTGTATTAGAGCAAAATTATCCAAACCCGTTTAATCCATCCACTACTATCCAGTACACTGTAGGCAGTAAACAATTTGTAGAGCTGAAGGTTTACGATGTTTTAGGAGAGGAAATAACAACGTTAGTTAACGAAGAAAAATCTGAAGGAACATATGAAATTAAGTTTTCCTCCAAAGGCGGATCCGCCTCCGGCGGAGATGCTTGGAACTTAACGAGCGGAGTTTATTTCTATACATTAGACGCTGGTAGTTATATCCAAACGAAGAAGATGATTCTACTTCGGTAAAAAGAAGTTTACCGTGTTACTTTGATATAGGTATTATTAAAAGGCGATCTCTCAGATCACCTTTTTATTGTGGGGAAAATATAAGTACTCAAAAAATACCTTAAATTTAAAAAGTTCAACTCCGATCTACAGCATATCATCATAATGTACCGCTAATCAAAAATCGAATATAATCACCGTTTCCTTTGTTAACTTCGGCGCTATATTTTTATCAATTAATTAAGCGGAGGTTAAGGTGTTTAACTACAAAACATTTGGCAGGGGAATATTTATTTTAATACTAACAATTCTGATTATCCTTCCAAACTTTGCACAGCAGAATTTAACACAGCCGCGGGCAAGTCAGCAGGCATCTGTTTCTCAAAGAGTCGGTCTCACCGATATAGCAATTAATTATCACAAACCGGGTGTAAAGGGAAGGGAAGTTTGGGGTAAGCTTGTTCCTTACGATCAGGTCTGGCGTGCAGGCGCAAACGAAAATACTACAATTTCATTTAGTACGAGAGTGCAGATAAACGGAGAGGAAGTTCCGGCAGGCAAGTATGGTCTTCATATGATTCCCACAGAAAAAAACTGGACTGTAATCTTAAGTAAAGATAATGCTGCCTGGGGTAGTTTCTTTTACGATGAATCACACGATCAAATGAGATTTACTACTACACCATCTGCAACGGATTTTCACGAATGGCTTAGTTATACTTTTGATGATGTATCACCAAACTCAACAACCGTAGGTCTAAGATGGGAAAATCTTCGCATAGCATTTACTATTGATGCAGATGTTAATCAGTTAGTTGCAGAAAATATGCAAGAGCAATTAACGGGACTTGCAGGATTTGGGTGGCAGGGATGGAACCAAATTGCTAATTATTATATGCTTAATAATATGGATATGAATCAGGCACTTGCATATGTTGACAGATCGATAGGGATAAACCAGAATGTAACAAATTCTTTTACAAAGGCAATTATACTTGAAGAGACAGGAAAAACCGAAGAAGCTGCTAAAATGAAAGAGGAAGCTTTTGTAAACGCAAGTGAGAATGATATTAATACCCTCGGTTACCAATACCTCTTTGCAGGTAGGGTAGATGATGCAATGGTGATATTTAAGAAAAATGTTGAAATGCATCCGGATTCCTGGAATGTATATGACAGCTTAGCTGAGTGTTATGCCGCTGCAAAGGATAATGGACACGCAATTGAGTTTTATACAAAGGCATTGGAAAATGCACCGGATAATCAGAAAAATAGAATTACCACAACAATTGATAATTTAAAAGGAAGTTAAGTAAGATAATTTTATTTAATTCTAATCCCGCCATTCCTGTAAAAGTGCAGCCTGGCGGGAGAAGAATTCCTTGTTATAAATTATTGCCACACTGTGCAGATTAGCGATAATCGAAAAAGATTAATTAGCAAAAAATAGTCCCACATTAAATACAGGCGCAGAGATTATATTTTTACCATTAGTTCCACTCTCATAATAACCTTTTATTCCAACACTGTTTGTGAACTTATAAACCAGTTCGGCATTATACGCAATGAATTGTTGGTTATTTGAATATGTTCCAAACCCACCATAAATGTTTTTATCACCATTCTCAAAGGATATTTGCCCGTGGAGTCGTACTATTAAAGAAAGATTTTTAATAAATCTATAGCCCGCTTCTATCGCATAATTAAAGAGATCTGAAAAACCCTTTGCTCTATTGCTGAATGATATGCCGGCATTTAGATACGCGGGAATAGGATACAGTGAATATCCATGCTCAAAACCTAATGTTTGATGAAAATCGTTACTACCAATCCATAATCCGCTGTCAGGTTCTGATTTCCCTGTCGGTAAAACTAAAATAAGTTTTCCACTAACAACTGATTTTCCAAATTTGACTAATCTATACTTTCCACCTAAAGCAATATCTCCAAAACCGCTAACATCTGTATCAGAACCGAATGCTTCGGAGGTTGTATTAAGTTTAACTGACTTATATAGGGCTGCACCAATGAATCCAGTAAATTCATCAGTAAATCCATAAGAGCCAAATACACCACCCGTTATATCAGTAAATTTGGGGATAGGCTTCTTAATTCCATCGGGAGTATAGATTTTTTCACCGCTCAAGTAACGGAAATCAAACTTATAATACCCACTTCCTTTTTTCTGGGTCCATGCGCCCGCGTCCGCAGATGATTGCATCAAAGGAATAATTAAGATAGATAAAAAAATTAAGTTATTTTCAAGCAGCATTTTATAATTCATATTGAGATTCCCTACTTGAAAAATTTCTGAATATTAATTGCATAAAAATAATAATAATTTTTAATTTAAATTGATAAACACCTATTTTTCTTTGTGCAGAAACAATTATTAAATAATAAATTTTACTCTAGTATATTTATACCACTCACATTCCCGATGGTCATGTGGATAATATACCTTATCACACTTGCTCTAAATCTTGATCTTAGCAGAATGGGAATTCTTCCTAGAGATATGATTGGAATTTTAGGTATTATAAGCGGACCCATCGTTCATGCAAATTTCTCTCATCTTTTATCGAATACAATGCCTTTATTAATTTTAGGATGGACAATATTTTTCTTTTATTCAAAAGTTTCATACAAATCATTTTTGGTAATATATGTATTAACCGGGTTATTTGTTTGGTTATTTGCCAGACAGGTTTATCACATTGGTGCCAGCGGAATTGTATATGGGTTTGCAAGTTTTTTATTTTTCAGCGGAATCTTTCGCAGAGATAATAAATCAATTGCCATTGCACTGATTGTTACATTTTTGTACGGCGGAATTGTTTGGGGCGTATTGCCCGGGCAGAAAGGAATTTCGTGGGAATCTCATTTGTTTGGTGGAATTGCCGGTATAATAACGGCATTTATTTTTAGAAAAATTGATCCACCAAAAAAATATGATTGGGAGGATGAAGAGGATGATTTTGAGGTTGATGAACTAGAAGTGTCTTACGATCCTGATAAAAATAAATTTAATCTATAACTTTTAAGGAAGATTACATGAAGAGAAGTACAACCGAAACTAGAAAATATAGAACAGAAATGAATGATAAAATTCTTAATTCGGGATATAAAGATTATAAGAAATTTTTTGCACTCGATAATAAAGCATACATTAACGGTGCATTGCCTTCAAAAACTAAAGAACTGATGGGATTAGTTGCCTCAATGGTGTTACGTTGTAACGATTGCATATTTTATCATATCGACCGCTCGATACAGGAAGGTGCTACAAGAGAAGAATTATACGAATCTTTTAACATAGCTTTAATAGTTGGCGGATCAATTGTAATTCCACACTTACGCTATGCATTTGATATTATGGACGACATAATTATCGAAAAAGAAAATGAACAATAAAAAATTAATTATTCCGAAGAGAATTATAACTGTGGATAAGGATGATCTTATTTTGGCTAACACTGCGGTTGCAATTATTGATAATAGAATTACATCCTTTATTCCGATTGAAAAGATAAATCGGCAAAGCTACGAAGGAGAGATTTATGATTATCCCGAATTAACTTTAATTCCAGGTTTTGTTCAAACACATGTTCATCTTTGCCAAACACTCTTTCGAGGTTTGGCTGATGATCTTCAGTTACTTGATTGGCTTCAGAAAAAAATATTTCCTTTTGAAAATACTCACGATAAAAATTCGTTAAAGATTTCAGCTAAGCTTGGAAT
>JBATTD010000674.1:0-8106 GCA_049670345.1 Ignavibacteriaceae bacterium | reverse complement strand
AGCCAAATAACCGTCTCCGGTATTGAAGCCGTAGGAAGTTATGCGATTCAAATAAATTGGCAGGATGGACACAATACTGGAATTTACGAGTATCCTTTTTTGAAGAATCTTGCAGCCGATTCAATTCCAGCTAAAACCAAATGATTTTACCAAACCAGCTAACAATTTTACGGATCGTACTTACGCCAATCTTCCTTTATCTTTTTATTTCTCCTGATATACTAATGAAACAAATATCACTTGCTGTTTTTATTGTTGCTGCTTTATCAGATTGGTATGATGGATGGCTTGCGCGAAAGTTCAACTACATAACCGATTGGGGAAAATTTATGGATCCGTTAGCTGATAAGATTTTAACATCTGCGGCATTCATCGGATTTGTTTTAGTAGGATTGCTGCAATGGTGGATGGTAGCCGTTATTTTAATCAGAGATTTTATAATTACATTTCTTCGAATTTATGCTGATAGAAAAGGTCTAGTGTTTACAACAAGTTATTACGCACAATGGAAAACTTTTTTGCAAATGGTTTTCCTTTATTATTTATTAATAATTTATGTCGGTAGTGTAACTCCTGAGCTAAACAAAGAGTTTAGTAAAGTATTTCAAGCTCTTTTGAATCCTGATTTACTCTATTTTATCATGTTGCTAATAACCATCATTACAGTTCATTCCGGTTTATTTTATATTAATAAGAATAAAGAATTAATAAAAAAGATCCTTCCGTGGTAAAATTAAATTTCATAGAAAAGTTATTAGGTTCAGGATTCTATACAGGGTATATTCCTTTTGCTTCGGGTACTTTTGGTACTTTAGCAGCTTTAGTTATTTATCTAATACCCGGATTTGAAAATCCTTATGTTATAATTCCGGCAATCGTTATCTTTTTTATATACGGCGTTTATGTCGGAAACAAGTTCGAAATTGGTTATGGTAAAGATCCATCAGAATGTACAATAGATGAGGTCGTTGGTACATGGATATCGTATTTGTTTCTACCTAAAACAATTGGAATTATTGTCATAACATTTTTTCTCTGGAGGGCATTGGATATTTTTAAGCCGTATCCGGCGCGAAAACTTGAAAATTTAAATGGTGGAATGGGAATTATGATAGATGATGTTGTGTCAGGATTTTATACTCTTATCATAATGCATCTTGTGGTATATTTCATTGGTAAATTTTAATCTCTATTTACGGAACACAAAAATGAAAGCATATATAATATCAATTGGTGATGAGCTATTAATTGGGCAAACAACTAACACAAATGCTGTATTTATTGGAGAAAAACTTTCTGAAATTAATATAAATGTAATTAAAATTGTTGCGATTGCAGACGATGAAAACTCAATATTGGATGAATTTAAACTCAGTATTGAAAAAAGTGATCTTGTAATCGTAACAGGCGGTCTAGGTCCTACGCACGACGATATAACCCGAAGTTGTGTGGTTAAGTTTTTCGATACTGATTTGGTAGAAAACGAAGAAGTGCTCGAAAACATTAATATGTTGTTTTCCAAAAGAAACAGGGAACTTACCGAAGTAAACCGCGCTCAGGCATTAGTGCCTAAGATCTCAGAACCGATTAAAAATGTTCACGGCACTGCTCCGGGTATGTGGATTGAGAAAAATAATAAATTATTTATAGTCATGCCGGGTGTCCCATACGAGATGAAAGCAATGATAAATAATTTTATTCTCCCAAAAATTTCCGGGATGCTTAAAGAAAGCGGTATTGTAATTAAGCGAAGTATTCTTCAAACAACTGGAATATCCGAATCAACTTTATCTGAAAGATTAGGCGACCTCGATGAAATTTTAGATGGAGCTAAGCTTGCGTTTCTACCATCAATCGTAGGTGTAAAATTAAGAATTACTACTAAGGCAGAGGATGAAGAAACGGCGAAAAATAGAATAGTGGAGATCGAGCAAAAGATCAGAACCAAAGTGGGAAGGTTCATCTACGGTAAGGATGAAGAAACATTAGAAGAAGTTATCGGCAGAATTTTAATAGAACGGGATATGAAAATATCAACAGCGGAATCCTGCACTGGTGGATTAATTGCCAGCTCTCTTACAAATATAAGCGGAAGCAGTGCTTACTTTGAACGAGGCATTGTTTGTTACACTAATGCTTCAAAGGTTGAAATACTTAGAGTTGATGAAGATACGATTACCAAACACGGAGCAGTTAGTTTGGAAGTTGCAATGCAAATGGCTGAAGGTGTTAAATCAACAAGCGGTTCGGATATTGGAATTGCCGTTACTGGAATAATGGGGCCCACGGGCGCAACTACTGATAAGCCAGTTGGATTAGTTTATATTGGTTACTGTGATGATAAAGTGTGTACAGCAAAAAAGTTTATCTTTGGGAATGAACGATTACTGAATAAGCAAAGAACAATGCAAGCCGCACTCAATATGGTTCGTAAGCAGCTTCTTGGTATTTCATTGGATGATTAGACTTTTTATTGCATTAAAAATTCCTGATGAAGTTAAAGATAAGCTTCTCCATGTTTGTTATGAGTTAAGTGATTCACCGGAGTTATTCAAACAGGAAAAACCTGAGAAAATTCATCTTACCTTAAAATTTATTGGTGAGGTAGAAGAAGAATTAGTAAGTTCGATTGCAAAGAAAATCGCTTTTGTAGAAGAATATAATTCCTTCAATTTTAATGTTATAAAATTTGGATTCTTTTATCGAAACGACGTACCGAACATTCTTTGGGCCGGATTGCAAACTGATGAAAGTATTAATAGGCTGGTTGAGCAACTTAATGAGAGATTAAGTATATTTTCCATCCCTGTTGAAAGAAGAAAATTTAAACCGCATTTAACAATGCTTAGACTAAAAAAGAATCCGGGTAAAAAATTTATACTCAAATTTGAAGAACATTCATTTGCTAATTGGAATTTTAACTCAAGTAAAATTACACTAATTAAAAGTGAGCTTTTTCCGACCGGGGCACGCTATACAGATATTAAAAAATATAATTTAAAGTAACGGAGGGTCTATGGCTACTGAGAGAGAACAAAAAATAAAAATAATTGATGACGCAATTTTAAGCATAGAGAAAACCTACGGAAAGGGTTCTATTATGAAACTTGGCGATGGTGTTGTGAATAATATAGAAGCAATTCCTACAGGAGCATTATCTCTGGATTTTGCGCTTGGAATTGGTGGAATACCAAGAGGAAGAGTTACGGAAGTCTATGGTCCTGAATCAAGCGGAAAAACTACACTATGTTTACATATAATCGCTGAAGCACAGAAACTTGGCGGACTTGCTGCTTTTATTGATGCTGAGCATGCGTTGGATGTTAATTATGCTAAAAAATTAGGTGTTGATACACAAAACCTTTTAATATCGCAGCCGGATTTTGGAGAACAGGCATTAGAGATAACAGATACTTTGGTGCGAAGTAATGCACTCGATATAATTGTTATCGATTCTGTTGCAGCGCTTGTCCCTCGTTCTGAAATTGAGGGTGAAATGGGAGATGCTCCAATGGCTATGCAGGCAAGATTGATGTCGCAGGCATTAAGAAAATTAACCGGTGCAATCTCAAAATCAAAAACTTCTGTTGTTTTCATTAATCAATTAAGGAGTAAGATTGGTGTTATGTTCGGTAGTCCTGAAACTACAACGGGCGGAAATGCACTCAAGTTTTATGCTTCACTAAGGATTGATATAAGAAGAATTGCAGCAATTAAAGATGGTGACCAGGTAATTGGTAATCGAACAAAAGTTAAAATTGTAAAAAGCAAAGTCGCACCGCCATTTAAGCAGGTTGAGTTTGATATTCTTTACAATGAAGGAATAAGTAAAACAGGAGACCTGATTGATCTTGGAGTTGATCATGGAATAGTTAAGAAGAGCGGCGCATGGTTTACTTACGGCGAAGATCGTTTCCAGGGAAGGGAAGGGTTCCGCAATAAATTAAGAGAGATGGATGATGCCCGGGATAAACTTAGAAATGAAATAATGGAAAAGTTAGGGATGAATAAAAAAGTTGAAACTCAGCCATCATCAAATGAGAAAAGTGAAAAACAGAAAGAAAAGAAAACATCGAAATAATATTGTTGATTAATGATAGTATCAAGAATAGCAAAGAAAGATGCAAGAAATGTTGTAGTACATTTCGATAACGATGAAGTTTTATTCCTGTCTGTTGATATATTTTATAAAAGCGGTCTGAAGAAAAATGATGAAATCTCTGATGATCGCTTTTTTTCTTTAATAAAAGAAAACAGATTATTCCATATCAAGCAAAGAGCTTTCCGATACTTAGGCAGAAGGCAGCACTCTACTTACGAACTACGCATCAAGTTGAAACAAAAAGGATATGAAACAGAATTAATTAATGAAGTCTTAGGTGACCTGAAAAATAAAAACTATCTGGACGATACAGAGTTTGCAAAAATGTTTGTTGAAGAGAAAATAAAATTAAAACTTTGGGGTGAACAGAAACTTAGGAGCGAGTTGATCAAAAGAGGAATTAAAACTGAAATAATTTCTGATGTTCTTCGGAATATAGTTTCTGATGAAGATCAACTAAATAATGCTTTGATGATTGCATCAAAAAAATACAATACTTTAAGAAGCAGAAAGCTGGATAAAAATGTAATTAAAAAAAAGCTTATTACGTTTCTAAATTCCTGCGGATATAAGTTTGATGTGATTAAAGAGGTTTGCGATAAATTGATTAAAGAAGAAAATCAGTTTGACTGATCTGTTTTAAGTTTCTTCGCAAGAATTTGGATCATATTACCGACTTCAGAAATGCTAACATTCTCAACTGCCTCCTCAACCGCATACCATTTCCTTTTTCGTAAATTCTTTTCAGGGTAGTCATCTTTAAACTTCTCAACTTCCATGGAGTAAACAACAATATTTGTTAGTCCACCGTATTTCTTAATTGTGAAAGATCCCAACTCAATTGTTTCATTAGTTCCTATAACACCTGCTTCTTCAAATGCTTCTTTCTTAGCAGACTCAAAAGCGGAAAGGTTAAACTCTATAAATCCTTTAGGAATTATCCATTTCTTTTTTCTTATGGAAGTGATTAAAAGTATTTCCAGTTTCTCTTCAGATAAACGATAAGGAATAATTGCTGATTGTGTAAAGTCAAATTCTTCAGGCAAAATATTTTAACTCGGTTTTTGAAAAAATGAATATTTTTGATTAGTAAAAATCTAAAAATTGTACGATAAAAAAAATTATTTTTTTGTTAGCAGCCAGTTAACAACTCTCATTGAAATTTTACTGGGTACAATTCTTGAAGCCATTGCTGCCAGCCAGTTTAGACCGCCGGTTATTATCACAGAACTTCCTTTCATTAATCCTTCATAACCGATTGAAGCAACGTCCTCTGCATTCATTGCAAATCTTCTCTTAAACATATTTGTTCCATTCATCTTTGCTCGTGTCTGAAACTCTGTTATCGTAGGACCCGGGCAAAGAGTTGAAACCTGGACCCCTTTCCTTCTCATTTCAAAATTTATTGCCTGAGAATATCGTAAAACAAATGATTTGGATGCATAATAACCGGGCATAGTTGGTCCCGGCTGAAAAGCTGCAGTTGATGCAACATTCAATATTTTTCCACCTCCACGGTTTACCATATCCTTCGCAAATAGAATTGTGAGTTGTGCAAGTACCAAAATATTAACCTGAAGCATGTTTTGTTCATCGTGTAGATCAACATTCCAGTAATTATCAAACACTCCAAGTCCGGCATTGTTAACCAATACATCAGTAACAACATTTTCGTTTTTCAACTCATTAAAAATTTCTTCACCGGCATTTTGTATTAATAAGTCTTTAGCTAATACTCTAACATTTACATTATGCTTATTTTTTATTTCGTCAGCAAGCTCATTTAATTTTGTTTCATTGCGTGCAGTAATAACGAGATCATATTTTTCTTTTGCAAATATTTTTGCAAACTCTAAACCAATTCCTTCTGATGCGCCAGTTATTAAAACTGTTTTATTCATTTTATTTACTCAAAGTTAGAATAAATTATTTTGTAAATTTAAGAACAATTATTGTTTGTTAAATTAAATTCAACCTCGTTATTTAATATAATCATTATTCTTGAAGAAGATAGAAAAAAATATCTCACTAAAAAATCTCAATACATTCGGTGTTGATCTTAAATCAAAATACTTTGTAGAAGTTTATTCGGAAGAAGAATTAAAACAGGTTCTAAATAAAGAGGAATATTCTAGTCATCAAAAATTAATTTTAGGCGGCGGAAGCAATATACTCTTCACCAAAGATTTTGATGGACTGGTAATTAAGAATTCAATCACCGGAATAAAATTATTTGATGAAGATAATAACAATGTAATTGTGGAAGCGGGCGCTGGAGTTATTTGGGAAGAGCTGGTTCAATATTGCGTTGATAGAAATTATAGCGGAATAGAAAATCTTTCCTACATTCCGGGAACGGTTGGCGCTGCACCAATTCAGAACATAGGCGCTTATGGACAGGAGTTAGAAGAAACATTCTACGAGCTGAATGGTATTTACATTGATAGTTGTGAAACTAAAAAATTTAATAAATCAGAGTGTGGTTTTTCATACCGTAACAGCATTTTTAAGAATGAACTAAAAAATAAATTTGTTATCACTTCGGTTAGACTAAGGTTAAATAAAAATCCTGATGTAAACCTTTCGTATAATCCGGTACAAGAGGAAGTTGAAAAGAGAGATATAAAGAAACCAACGATTAAGGATATTAGAGATATAGTGATTGATATTCGTAAAAGTAAATTACCTGATCCGAATGAACTTGGAAATGCCGGAAGTTTTTATAAAAATCCTGTCATCACAAAAGAAAAATTTAAAATATTAAAAGAAGAATATCCGGACATAAATTACTTTGTTGTAGATGATGATAATCTAAAAATCCCCGCTGCGTGGTTAGTAGAAAAATGTGGATGGAAAGGAAAGAGAATTGGAAATGTAGGTGCACATAAAATTCAGCCGCTTGTAATTGTTAATTTTGGAAACGCCTCGGGAAAAGAGATATATGAGTTATCCAAGATGATAAAAAATGATGTTAAAAAAACCTTCGATTTAACACTAGAAAATGAAGTGAATATTCTTTAGATCGTTGAATTTATTAACCATATTAATTAACTTCAAGCAAGATTCTTCACAACAAAAGAAAACAGGAGCAAGATGAAAAGTAATCAGGATGAAAATAAAAATTTATCTGCATATGAAAAAGCAGGTGAAGAAGGAATTGACCCTAGGTGTATTCCACAGCGATTAACTGGGCCTGTACCTGAACACAATGATATTACATATCCTGATTATCCGGAATCCGATCAGGAGACATGGAAATTTTTATATAACCGGCAAATGGAATTATTACCGGGAAGGGCTTGCGATGAATATCTCGAAGGTGCACAAAGATTAAATCTTTCTTCTGATAGAATTCCACATTTAAAAGAAATTAGTTATGTTTTTGATGAATTTACAGGCTGGAGAATTGCAAGGATTCCAGGATTAATTCACGAACAGGATTTCTTCGGATTGCTGCAAAGAAAAATGTTTCCTTCAACCGATTACATACGTGGTAAAGATGAATTAGATTACACACCTGCTCCTGATCTTTTTCACGATATTTTTGGCCATATGCCGTTACTTACAAATAAAAACTTTGCATCGTTTTACCAGATGTTTGGCGAAGCAGCACTTAATGCTGAAGGCGAAGATAGAGTAAAGCTTGAAACTCTTCATTGGTTTACAGTTGAGTTTGGATTAATTAAAAGTACAGAAGGAATGCGTTTTTATGGTGCAGGCGTTGCGTCATCCCATAAAGAAGTCATCAATGCACTTTCCAATAAGGTAGAGGTTATTGATTTTGATCCCGAACGAGTTGTAACCCAGCAGTATGATGTTTGGCATCTTCAGCCGATTTTATTTGCAATTGAATCATTCGAGCACCTTGAAAACGGTTTTTATGATTGGTCGAAGAAATTGGGATTGCTGTAGATGGTTCCTGTGTGTATTGATTTTAAAATCCTCAAACTTCCGGGATTTCTGAGAAAGTGATTTAATAAAACAAAGCGCAAGTCATCTCTAAC
>JBATTD010000673.1:0-2300 GCA_049670345.1 Ignavibacteriaceae bacterium | reverse complement strand
TTATTAAAGTACTAACTTCCTTACCCAGCACATCAAATATTTTAAGTGTTACTTGAGTATTCTGTGGAACAGTGAAATTAATTGTAGTACTGGGGTTGAAAGGATTGGGATAGTTTTGATCTAAACTAAAATCTGTAACACCAGCTATAACATCACCAGACTGCTTAGGTAGAGGCATTGTGCCAACATAGAATGGGCGCATCATCTCGTGATCCTCGTGAGAAAGAATATGGCAGTGCCATACATAGCGACCTTCAAGATCGAACCTTGCAATAACTCGCGTAACCTCTCTAGGTAACATAACAGCAGTATCTTTCCATCCCTTCTCGTTATCTTCCGGATCTCTTGCATCTCCACCAAGGCTCGTGACAGTTAACAGACCACCGTTAATATCTTCGCCATTGTGTGCAGTATGTGTTTTATCAGCTACAGTTCCAACAAATGATTCACGGTTGATTATCTGAAACGATACTAGATGTAAGTGAATGGGGTGAGCATCTCCTGTTGCGTTGTAAACTTCCCAAACTTCAGTATCGTTCTTCATAGGATTTTCAGTAATTGCATCACTCCAGGTTAATGAACCATCTGCAAGCGTACCCAACATTGGCATCAATCGTCCATATTCATCACTACCTTCAAATAATACTAAATTTCTTGTTGCACCTTCTTGAACCAAGGGCATTATATTTTGTCTCAGTCTACTTTGTACTTTGACTTTGGCATTTTTTATAGCTTCATTGAAAGGCTTATAAACATCAAACCTCATAATCTGACCTGTTGTGGAGATATCGGCGAAATCAAAATCAACACCAGGTATTCCGCCTCCATAGGGTTCGTCTGGTCCAAAATTCCTTAAATAGATTTGACTACCCTCTAATCCTGTGAAATCAACAACAAGATCCATTCTTTCACCAGGTGCAATTAGAAGTTGTGTTAAGGGAACTGGTCTTGCAAGTAAACCATTATCAGTTCCAATCTGCATAAAAGGTTGAGCTGCCCCACTTGTTTCGTCATTTCTAAATTCTAATACATAGAAACGAGAGTCTGAACCGTTTAGTAAACGAAAGCGGTATTTACGTGGCTCAACTTCTAGTTTTGGCCAGGTCATTCCATTAACAAGAATGTAGTCACCAAAAAATTCTGCTAATGCTGTTGGTCCGCCCTTAACTGGGAAATCAGTTTCAGGTAATAATGTCTCAATAAATTCATCATAAGGCTCTTCATCATTATAAGCAGGCCAGAATAACTCACCAGTTTCATCAAACATCTTATCTTGAATAACAATTTCAATCTCATAATCACCACCTGGCAACACATTCTGCTCTATAAGTCTCTCCTCATTATCATCTCTCAATAAATAAAATCCTGCAAGACCTGCATAAACATTAAGGCGCGTTATGCCTAATGCGTGATCGTGATACCATAACGTAGCTGATTGTTGCTTGTTATCATATTGGTATTCCTGCTTAACCCAATAATCACCTCTCACCCCTGATTGCGTAAACCAGGCTTCAGGCAATCCATCGCTTGCTGATTCTGTATGACCACCGTGCAAGTGGGCAACCGTAGGAACGTTACCAGCTGCATACCAATCCCTAACCTCATCTATGGTATGAATAGTATTGGGATGTGCCATATGCAAACTGGCATCTACTGGTAGAAAATGTCCCGGCAAGTTATCGTTCCTCCATTCCACAAAAACTTTTTTGTTCTTCTTTGCAACTATAGTTGCCCCGGGGTAAGTTGGCGGAAGTCCCGGGAATTGATAAGCCCACACCTTAGTAGAATACGGACTTCCCAATAAATTGATTCCAAGGTATTGGGTGGTTTCTACCATCTGAACACCCATATTTCCACCCTTTGTTAAATCAATCCTCAGCCCTAGATCTTTAATCACTGGTAAATTGTCTTCGAATTTTGTTTTGGTTAATGGGGAGAGTGGTGAATTAGCGAACTGAGAAAAAGAGAATTGCTGAAATGAAAACAGCAAGATGATTAGCAAGATTCCAAAATGAAATTTGCCATTAGAAAAAATTGTGTGCATAGAACCTCCTATTATATAGGTTTATTATTAGATAATAATAAAAGGAAACAGAAAGATTAATCCTTAAGAAGGATTTTTTTTCAAGTTAAAATTTTGTGGAAATTATTTACCAAGATCGCCCTCCACGATTCCCTCTTATTATTCCTTTGATTTAGGACTAAAAAATCTGAATATTATTTTAAAATGTCAATATTTCATAAAAAGAAAATATTGAGTTTTTTGAATCATTTTGAAACACTGTTTCAAAGTTAGAATC
>JBATTD010000672.1:0-1536 GCA_049670345.1 Ignavibacteriaceae bacterium | reverse complement strand
ACGATAATATAAGAGAATTAAAAAAAATACTTCGCTTATTAAGGAAGTTTTAATGTAAAACTATTGTAAAACTTTTAGGATGTGGAGACGGAGGGAGATTATTTTATTTAGAAATAGGATGATAACTTATATGCTGCCTGCCTCTTAAAGCTGTTTGTAGGACAGGCAAGAAAAAAAGACTATGCTTTGATTTATTATAATATATGAGAATAAAGATTTTTTGTAAAAATCAGAATGATTTGGTCATTTCAAATATGCATCTTGTAATTGGTTTAAAGTTTCAATTAATTCTTTATGCTTATCTACTCCAATTTTTTCAGGTATAACTTGCTCAAACTCTTTTAATAATTCGTTATGTTTTTCAGCAGTAATGTGCATTTCTGCCATCGGGTAAAGAATATTATCTTCCTTATAAATATGGTCTGTCAGAAGTTCTACATAACCTCTTGCATTGCTAACAATCTTTGAGGAAGCATCCGCACTGCCTGTAGAAAACTCTTCAAGTGCCTGGCTCAATCCTTGAACAAAATTTCTGCCCATCGTATGTTCTGCGAGCATAACACCAATCGGACCGCCCTCTTTAGGAATACCAGCTTCAACCATTGCAGGGAATAATAGATCTTCCTCTTTATGATGATGAGATTTATCTGCAAAAATTTTAATGAAATCCACGATCTTATAAAGATCATCTTTGTTTACATCTTCTCCTGTTTCCAGTTTTTTGCATACAGCTTCCAATACTTGGAGCATTAGTAATATTGCCTGGTGTTCTTCTTTTAAACGATCGATGATTACCATTTGTTTTATCCTTGTATAAAAAAGAAAAATTCTAAGACTGGAAAATAGGATTAATGTTTATAATAAAACTACTTTTTTAAAAAAAGTTATACAATTTCAAAACACTTCATAAATAAGTAAATTATTCAGTATTTCTTTCTACTAACTGTTCCTTATCCTTCTCTTCGTTTCTTTCACGTGCATGGCAGTCTACGCACTCCAGTTCTTTAATAGATTTATCAAGATTTACCGGGTGAATAAACTCTAATCCATTCAGGGAAATATGCTGCTTGCCATCTGGAGTAACTTGTTCGATGATAGTGTGACAGAGGGTGCAGTCTTTAGAAATTATTTTGCCAGCTTCACTTACATGTTTTCCATCGTGGCACCTGAAACAGCCCGTATCGTAAAGATGTGAAATGTGATTTGGAAAAGCTCTCCAACTCGAATTCATTTTGGGGAAGTAATTACGTTTGTACATCTTCTGAATTTCGATAATGCTTTTTTCTATAGATTCTATTTTCAGCTGCGAAAGTTCAGGATAATTAATTTGATAAAAACTTTCAATAAAAGTTTTAATGCTGTCTATCCCAATTTCTTTAGAGGAGTATGGAAATTCCAGAGCTTCAACAGCAATGCTTTTAATATAAGGTAAGCTAACATCTATCTTTTCCATAGAAAGAGAAAGGTTAACTGATTTATCAGCAGGATTAAAGATATGTGAAGGTCTGTTATGGCAGTCTATGCAATCTAATATTC
>JBATTD010000671.1:0-5804 GCA_049670345.1 Ignavibacteriaceae bacterium | reverse complement strand
TATAATCTCCATAAATTGTCCGAAAATCTTTTTGAAATATATACACGGCTCCGCTTCCGAAAACTTCCCCAACCTGATCGGGTGTTATACAGAAAGCTGTTCTATCATCTATTCCAATTCCAATCACATCCATAGCGCCTGTATAATGGTAGTTGAACATCATAGCTATCAACCGCCCGTTCCTTGCTCTTTCAATTAAATGAGAATCAAATATGACTCCAGGAACCAGATTTAGAAAATTATCTTCCAACTGAATATAATTTGTAAAAGGATTCAATAATGCTTCATCCGGATAAACTGTGCCATTTTTTGCACTGAAATCGACATCTCCTAATACTGCACAGCCTGCACTGGTTCCGGCAACAACCCCACCATTCTGGAATACATAATTAATTGCATCTTCGGTGAGAGAACCTTTCCAGGTGCGAACATAATTCCATTGATCTCCACCTTTAATACATATTGCATCAGCCGTTATAAGTTCATCATATGTGCTTTGTAGATCAGCAATATCTCTTGAGTTAATTTTTTTATTATAAGCCACAGCTGCACCAAGAGACATAAAATAATCAGGGATCCAGTTTGTAGCATCCGAATAAGATAATATTATTATTTTCCCACTGTCAGCTTTTTCTACTATCCATGAATATGGCTCGTCACTCCAATCATTGTAATCCTCAGAACCCCCACCAATTGCACAAATATATCCCTGAGAATAAAGATTAATAAATGAGGCGAGGAATATGATAAGCAGAAATACTTTCACGCTAAAACAATAGTTTTATCGATATACGATGAACACCGGGCAACAGATCGTAGACTGAATAAGAATAATCAAAATAGACCGCACTGCCGGCAAAGGGAACATTAACTCCAGCACCAAAAGCAAATTCCTGATCATCAAAATTAAACTTGTATCCACCCCGCATATAAAATCTATCGAAAAATGAAAACTCGGTTCCGAATAGCACCCTTTCGCTGTTATCATTTGGATGAGTTGCCGCAATTGCTCCTCTCATCTTTACAAAGTCGGCCTGAAAAACATCAAATCCAATTCCAACCTGAAAATGCAGAGGAAGCGGATAATCTTCTGTCTGAAGACGGGCAGGAGTTATTCTTGTAGGGGGATATAAATCACTTCTATCATAGTTTACATCCAGATCCGGTCCGTCGAATCTGAGGTCCCCACCAAAATTTGTCATACTCATTGCAATTGTAAGATTCTGAAAATCAATTCTGTATTGAGTCCCAATATCGAAAGCAAATCCAGCGGCAGTTTCATTCCAGATTTGCTGATGAATATATTTTGCTGTAAGTCCAACGCTAAATCTATCTGTTAAATAACGAGCATAGCTAACGCCAATTACCAAATCACCTGCATCAAAAAACCTTCCCGTTCCGTTGGGCTCAATTTCAGTGGTAATTTCCATTTCACTCGTGTTAAACATAATCAAACTTGCTCCGAACGCACCTACATCTTTAACATTATAAACAATTGCAGCAGCATTGTGATCAAACAAAGTGAACCAATCCATATGTGAAAAGAAAACCTCAACGTTATTTACCTTAACTAACCCTGCAGGATTCCAAAAAATAGAAGATGCATCGTCAATATATCCTACTACTGCCCCTGCCATTGATTCTGCCCGGGCACCGACAGGTATTTCTAAAAATTGCGCACCACCTGTACCAAGGTTAGGATTCTGTGCATTAACCGAAATTATTACAGTTAAACTGATGATAAATGGTAAAAATTTATTCATTATTTCTCCTGAAAAATCCTATGCTTATTTAATTACTGCAAATCTTTCAAGGTGTTCAGAGTCTTTCGTCTTAACAAGATAAATGTAAACACCCGCAGCTATTTCTCTTCCACCTTCAGCACGTAAATCCCAAACCTCAGTGCCATTTGTTGAATTGTGGTAAATGGTTTTAATCAAATCGGCATCAACAGTGAAAATATAAATCGTGCATTCCGGAGGAAGATTTATAAACTGAATTTGTCTAAGTGGTTCGTTTCGCAGCTCACCGAATTCTGGTTCCCACAAGGATGAAACCACATATGGGTTTGGAACGACTCTTATTTTGTTCAGATCTTTTGTAATCTGATTATTACTTACTTTCGCACCTTCAATTCTAAAGTAATACTTGTCTCTTATATCCGGTTGTTTTGGTTTTACAGTTTCCAGTGAAAATTTATTTCCCTCATCTGGCGGCGTCGAACTTGGAAATTCAATTCTTCCCTGAATACCATCAAATTCAAATGTATCAAAAGTATAAAGTGTGTCTCCCTGAATTTCAGTTTCTGTTACAGATAGGATTACAAAGCCATTTTCTTCTGCATCTGTTCCGTTGCCGTCAATGGAAATAATGTACAATGCATCCTTCACAAGTGTTTCATCAACTACACTAAAAGTAATATCAACATTATCGGTTCCACCAATTCTTGATACAGATTGAATAATTTCCGGAGGAAAGAGGGAAAAGATTATTCCATCACTTGTCGATTGCGTTTGCCCGATACTGAAACCGCGACTCTCAATTACATTTAATTCTTCATTCAATTCAACTGAAATTACAAATTCTATTGCAATAAAATCTCCACTCTGTGGTCTTTCATCGTCAGTCGCAGTCGGATCATCTGCAAGAGTTATTCTCAAGCCATGTCCGCTTATTACAACATCCCTTCCACCTTGCGGGTAATTATATCCTGCGCGAATAACCTCATCCGTTGATAAATTCAGAACATCAAAACTTGATGAATTAGTAAACTTAATCCCATATTTATAAGGCTTTGTTTGAACTGAGTCTGTAATTGTTATTGTTATACTTGTTTTAAGATTACCATTTTCTTTTTTGGATATAAAACTAAAAGAAGTCCTGTATTCGTTTCCTGCAAGAGTCTCATCATCAATCGGGTTCACATTTAATACATAATTTGATTCACCCGTTCCGAAATGATAAGTTTCAATTACCGAGACTGGTGTTCTTCCTATTGCATCGCTTCTTGGTATAATTGAGACTAAATTGATGGCATCAGTGTTACTTCCTAATGGACTCTCAAGGCTTTCTATAAGTGTATCCCCTCTATCATAAGAAGTAATAGAATACCAATACTCAAACCCGTTAACGAGTGTATTATCAGTAAAGCTGTACTGAAGGCCGGTGTTATCACCAATGGAGTTAATTAAATCGTAATCGGCGAGAAAATCCCAGTTTATTCCTTTGTCTACGCTTCTGTATAACCTGTATCCTTCAAAATCATAATTTCCGGAAAATTCATCCAGACTGTATTCGGCAATATCATCCCAGAATAATGTTGCTTTCTTATCGCCTGCAGTTCCAGATAAGTTCGGTCTTACTGGTGGTTTTGGCAGCTGGAATCCTGCTTCTACGGTTGATCGAGCAGTTGCTGCAGCATTCAACATTTCTTCTTCCGATTCTCCTGCAACGAAAGCTGTAATGAAAACTAGAGTATCATTTCTTCCTAACGTGTAAGGACCAGAAGATATATATGCCAGTAAATCAATACCCGAAGCAGGAATTGTAGCAGGATCATCATAGTGTAAATCAGGATTATTGCCAATATGGAAATACCTTGGACCCAATGTTGAGTTATAAAGATTTGGATCGCTTGACATAATTCCGTACTGCACTGAATCAATATCAATATCATCGTCATAAATATTGTAATGCATATCTGTTATACCAAGTTCGGTTCCATTTATTTCAGGAGTTTTCAAAAACATTGCACCGAAGAATCCTGTTTTACCATCCGGCCACTCAGTTGAAATACCATCATCAAAGAAGTAGACAAGATTTTGCTCCTTAATGAAATCCAGCCGGTCATCATCATATTCCGCAACTCCACCACTTACATCTCCAACATCACAATCCACATATAAACTAAAATAGAAGTCCTCCAGATTCTGCGAACCAATATTTGTAATTTCATATTTGAAGAAGAGAATATTTTTGGCAAAGTTTACTCCGTATGCATAACCGGTTTGTGCAATCTGGATTCCTAATATCGCTATAGTATTATTACTATCGCTAAAAACACAATAACTATCCTGATCTGAAAAAATTAAATCTTCGCCATTTTTATCTTTTACAGGCCATCCCAAAGTTGGATTCCAATAAATCGGGTTATCGCTGAATGCAATTTGTGCAGAGTCACGGAAATGATAACCACCGATAGCTTCCCACTCTTCGTTTGTAGTATATCTTCCTTGTACTACATTTCCTGGGATTCCTGCAAATTGGTTGACGCGGTAGATGTAATGCTTCGTACTATTTATAGGAAATTCACCCGAGGGACCCTGTGTCAGTCTTCTGGGATAAAGTTTTCCTCTATTCTCAAAGAAAAGTCCGATGTTGCTGGCATTATGAGTACCACCAGCGCGATCTACAATACCTAATACTTTTTCTAAATCATCAGGCAGAAGTTCATCACCATCTCTTCCTACCTGTGCGATTAAAAGAGTTGAATAAAAAAAAGCTAAAATGAGTATGAAATTTTTCTTCATAATAAATCTCGTAATGATTTTTTCTTTCATTAAAACAATATTGAAGCTCCAAGACGAATCACCCTTGGCGGACCATAATTTGAAGGATCCCTCATATACTCTTCCGAATATCCTCCTCCAAAAGTATAATCAGGATCACCTGTGTCAGGATAAACGTATCGAATATTACGATGATCAGTCAGATTATAAATCTCGGCGAATATTCTCATTTCAAGAGTTTCTAGAATGTAGAATGATTTACCAATAATCAGATCAATTGTATAAATACCGGGTTGTCTTAATGAGTTTCTATCTACAAATCCAACATCTCTGCCTGAAGGGGTGTAAGGCGCTCCCGAATTCATTCTGACAATTATGCTCAGATCCATATTTTGGAAAATCGGAGCATTAAAAATGGTTGGTCCTTCTCCATCCGGTATCCGAAAAGAAGCTGAGGCATTCAACAAATGCGTTCTGTCGAAATTAAGAAAATACAATTGCGTTGATTCTTGTGTGCCGG
The DNA here is from genome assembly GCA_049670345.1 of Ignavibacteriaceae bacterium. Lineage (GTDB taxonomy): Bacteria > Bacteroidota > Ignavibacteria > Ignavibacteriales > Ignavibacteriaceae > BMS3ABIN03. The sequence continues at coordinate 776 of JBATTD010000671.1, read as the reverse complement.
GATACTGCTCAGTTTCTGAGGAGGCACTTCCTTTAGCAACCATATAAGTATATGTCAAACCTCCGGAAAAATATCTGTCGGGTCTTATATCCAGCGTAAACTCAAATCCTTTAACATTTGCGTAATCTTCATTTACATAGAGTGTGTAGCCGGTATACCTACCCTCAACAAATGGAAAGTAATATCGTGTTCCTATCAATCCGGTAATGTCTCTGTAATAGGCAGTTAAATGAGCAGCTATCCTATCGGAAAATTGATGAGATACACCGACCTCATAAGAAATTGTTCTCTCAGCATCCAGATTTGCCTGGCCGAATAAAGGTTCTCTTACGTTCAGGTCATATTGATTGTTCTCGAACAAGTTCTGAAAATTAGGGATCTGAAAGAAATGCCCATAAGAAAAGTGAAGTTTCGTCCTGACAGATATCGGATGGGCAATTCCAATCCTTGGCGATAGTTGGTTTTTTGAATCTGAATTTACTAAAGAATTCGGATCAAGCGGATTGGAGCGAAATGTTACATTTGCGTTTGAGTAGTCATACCTCAATCCTAGATTCAGGACAAGCAAGGGTAGCTCAATTTTGTCTTGAATATAAGCTGCTATTTCAAAAGGCTGAGTGTTGTAATCATTTATATAAGGAAAGTTTCTTTGCGGATCATATATATAATATAATTTTAACCAATGCTGCTGAAACTCTCCTCCGAATTTAACTTCATTCACCTCATCAATTTGCCAGACAGCATCCGCTTTAAAATCTGCTGTTACAGTTCTGCTA
>JBATTD010000670.1:0-1760 GCA_049670345.1 Ignavibacteriaceae bacterium | reverse complement strand
TCTGGTTATTGAAATTACATTCTTATGCTTACTTTTTGATGGTGAAAATCCGGTTGATTTTTTGAATGATTCTGTAAAACCACTCAGTGATTCATATCCACCGTAGAAAGCAGATTCAATAACTTTTTCACCGTGTTTAATTCTCCCGAATGCACTATTTATTCTTAACATTCTTAGATATGCCTGAAAAGTCATTCCATGATTTTTCTTAAACCATCTGCGAATTCTTGCCGGGTCTAGTCCACGTCTTCTCAGATCAACATCTTTTAATTTTAGACTTTGATTTTGGTCTATCTCCTTCAACAGCAATTTTAACCAGGAGGGAACTTCACCTTTGTATTGTAAAGGATGGCATACTTTACATGGTCTGTAACCGTGCTGCAGAGCTTCATTTACAGAAGAATAATACTCAACATTTTCCTTTTTTGGTTTTCGTGCAGTACAAGATGGTCTGCAAAATATTCCTGTTGTTTTTATTCCGGCAAAAAATATTCCTTCATAGTTACTATCTTTGTTTAGCAATGCATTGTACATAGTCTGGGTATTTGGTAAGATCGAATTAATCATTTTTTCCTTCTGCATTTATTTTAATTACATTGCTAACATATAAAGTTGGTCAAATCTGTACAACCGGTATTTTAACAACCAATTTTAAATGGTAAAAATTCGAATTTTCCATTAAGAATTATTAAAACTCTTCAATCAGCACACCCATTTTACCAATTTGTGCATCTCTAAGTGCTTCCATAATTTCAGTTTGTGTGTTCATAACAAAAGGACCGTAACTTTCAACTTCTTCTTCAATTGGAGTACCGGAAAGTAATATGCCGTAACCGTTTTCCATCGCGGTAAATTTTATTTTTGTATCATCATTATCAAATTGAACCAAATCTTTGGCGTTAATTTCCTGCTCATCATTTACCTGTACTTTGCCTTTTAGCAGATAAAAAAGTGTGTTGTGGTTATTAGGAATTTCAAATTCAATTTCACCATCTTTTAAAAAATTGAAACGCAAAGTGTTTAAGGGAGTGAATGTATCCACTTTGCCTTTAACACCTTTTAATTCACCTGAAACAACAGCAACTTCTACTTTTTTATCATCTGAAAAATAAATTGGTGTATTTTCCTTTGTAACTGCTTTGTAATATGGCTGCTCCATTTTATTTTTCGAGGGTACGTTTACCCAGAACTGTATGAATTCGAGAGTGCCGCCGTTTTCAGCCAATTCTTTTACCGGCCTTTCACTGTGTGTTATACCTCGTCCAGCAAACATCCACTGTGTTCCGCCCTCGGTTACAATGCTGTTATTACCTCTGGAATCTCTGTGCTGTACTCCGCCCTTAAATATTAAAGTAACAGGAGAGAAGCCGCGATGCGGATGAGGACCAACTCCTACTTCTTTCTGCTGTTTTCCGCCCTTCAGCTCGTCATCCCAGTGATGAATTAGCAGGAACGGATCAATCTGATCCATATATTTATTTGGAAGGGGCTGATCGAGAATTATGCCTCCCATATCAACTTTTTCACTTTTAATTACTGCTTTTATTGATTTCATATTGCATACCATTTAATAATATTAAAAATTTAATTAATCCGGATAGATTAAAAAGGATGATGAAATCTACAAAATATATCTGCCCCGGGAAAATTAATGTGTGTTACTACGCACAATATATTATTATGATTTATCTAATTGCGCAAGAATCTTTTTTGGGAGTCTTAATTATATCATTTCATAGGACTCGTTTAAGTAATGGATC
>JBATTD010000669.1:0-2336 GCA_049670345.1 Ignavibacteriaceae bacterium | reverse complement strand
GCACAGGTTCTTATAAACAAAAATAATACTGTTGCTATTAATTCTAATCTATGGAATTATCAACGGGCAATTCAAAGAGACTTACTGGCATTTGCAGAAAAATCTAACTGGCAGGAATTTCAGAAGCTTGTTCCTAAAACAGTTTCTTACAATAACAGCCGAGATGTTGTTCTGGCAGTTAATGAAGTGAGAAACACGCGTAATAAAAACTATATTTTTCTTACTTCGGATTCGGTTTTTTCTGAACCGATGGAGTACGATCTTGCAGGATACAAACTTCAGTTAGCAGAACTTGATAAAGAATTGGGTGTTCAGAATAATCATATACGGGAGATTAAATTCCAATTTGAGTATGATTCAGCCATGCATAATTTCGAAAATAATTTACATAACAATTTTAACATTGTTTTTGATTCCAATCGTTGCAGGGTTGAATTATCAGAGTTTGATTTTCCTGATATGCATTTCCCTGATTTTGATAGTCTCTTTTCTGCTTATGATAGTGTTGCTAATAATTTTAAATTTCACTCGCAGTACATTCCAAGGATTGAGCACTTTGATAATAAAATACAATTTCATTTTGATGGTGATTCATCTAATACATACGAGTTTGAGTATTATAAATTTGATTTGGATTCGTTGATGGAATCACAAAGTGAAATGATGGACTCCATGCAAAGCTACAATTGGAATAACATATACCAGGTTAACGATTCTTTAATCTTCAAAGGTATTCCGAAAATTGACAGCTATTTTAAATTTTATGATGGTGAGGTCGATATCAAATTGGAAATGGAACAGTTAAGGAAAGAACTTAAAAAATTCAAAATTGAAATGAAGGAATGGAAGGAAGAATTAAAAGGTGATTCCCAATCTAAGAGTGAGGATAAAAACAGTTTAAGATAATTTTCTTAGTAATCAATTAAATGATAGCTTGTGCTTTCACCGGAGCACTATTTATTATCTACTATTTTCATAAGTCATAATTTAAGTGCAGTCCTTTCCTTTTAGTCCATTCAACTATCCTGTAAAATCCCCGCTCAAATATCTTTTCTTTACATAGGGTTAAAAAAAGTGTATTTTGGCGTACTTTATAATAGGCTCAGTATTTTTATAGTGAAATATTTTCGAACAAATTTATGTGGATAATTGAACTCTAACAGAAATAATATTATTGACAGTTTTCAATTCAGGTTGTTCTTAATTTCTGCAGGTGTACTGCTGGTTTTTAAGTTGTTTGTTTCAAGTTCCGACCAGCTGGTTTATGGGATCGTAAGCGATATTCTGCTGCTGTCTACGATCACTTTTCTTTTTATTTCCCTGGTTGGATTTTTTGAAGAAAGGAAAATAAGTGCTTTATCACTTATAATGAACATAGGAATACTTTGTGCATTTCTTTTTTTCCTAATTTTTTTTTACAGCTCTATAATTTCTCTGCTCTTTGAAAATGTGAATGATGACCTTAGTAATCAGGGATTGCTCTCAACAATATTTACGTTCGTTTATTTTCTTCTCATTATCGGTTTTACAACCTATGTGTTTGTTGCGTTAAGGCACTTGTTCTTCTTAGGTCATAGTAGTAGACAGCATATTTATTTTAATACAATGATTGTTTTCTTTCTGCTTGCTTCGCTATCAACACGATTTATTACTAAAGAGGATCTTTCATTTATAAGCACTACGTTCATTATAGTTTCTACGTTGTTGATGGTAATTAATTCTTTAAGAATTTCGTGGATAGCATTTTTAACAAAGAAAGAAAAAATCACATTACTTTTTTTATCTGTTGTAATAACTGTCCTGTTTATTGTAAATGCAAACAATACTGGAAATGATAGCTTAGTATCTTTTTCTTATTCTAAATCATTTGATGTTTTTATTTCGTTAATTTTAATTTACGGTGCTATTTATTTCAGTGTGCTTTTCTTTACAACACTGTTTCATATTCCAACGGCAGAAGTATTTGATAGGAAAGCTCGGGAAGTTTCATCGCTGCAATACTTCAGCAAACTTATTACACAGGTGTTGGATTTTGATGAACTTACAGAAACAGTAACTGATATTACGACAAAAGTAAGCAACGCAGATGCATCATGGATAATCTGGAATGAGAATAATGATTTTGTTCCTATTGCAAACAAAAATATAGGTTTTGTCGATTCTGATTTGATAAACAAATTTATACTTCAGAAAGTTAACTGGGATAGTTTAAGTGAGACAACTTTCTTAAAGCTTACCGAGTTTGATGAAATGGTGAAGATAAGCAATCTTTATAAAGCTCTTGCTGTTTCGCCATTAAAAGCACACGGAAAAGTAAAAGGTTTACTGGTTGCTGT
>JBATTD010000668.1:0-2059 GCA_049670345.1 Ignavibacteriaceae bacterium | reverse complement strand
GGTCAACCCCGTCTTCCCGCATTGGTATTCCTATAACTTCGCAGTCATAAAAAGTAAGTGTGGGAATTATCATACCGTACGTTGGTGATTCAACAAAAACACGCGAGCCCGGTTTTGTCAATAACTTCATCAGCAGGTCTATTGCGTTTTGTGCCCCGTTGGTAATCAGTATTTCCTCAGAACTAATTGAAATACCGTGTAATCTTAACCTGCGTGCGATGTATTCACGCAAGGGTGCAAAGCCTTTACATTCGCCGTAATCTAAAACAACCTGACCGTTTTCTGTGATTACTTTATTTAAAGATTTTTTAAACTCATTAACCGGGAAAATCCGTGTATCGGGATGAAGCCTGCCGAAATCAATTCCATCAAATTTGGTTGTAACTTCGCTGAACGGGTAACCGATATCACCAAACATCCGGTAAGCTCTCTCTGCATTTGGATTTGCCCTAAGCGACCAGTTGATAGAATTGGATGGTAATTCCGCGTCGGAATTTATTAACTCCCTGCGATGCCTTACAAAAGAATATGAACCTGAACGGCTCTCAATATAACCCATAGCCCAGAGTTCCTGGAAAGCTTTATAGATAGTAGTACGGTTAACACCAAGCTGGTTGGAAAATGAACGCGTTGACGGAAGCCGCTCACCGGGTTTTAGTACATCATTATCTATTTTATCTTTTAACTGGTTAAAGACCTGCCTGAAAAGAGGAATGTCGTTCTTCCGGTCGAGGTTAAGGAGTATCATAAATTACTCTCTGATGATTTTGTTAACCTAAAGATATGCATATTTTGGCTCCCCCGAAAGAACCAATTTTGGTATTATTTTGATAGGCCAATTTTAAATGATAAATTTTTATTTATCAACAGTTTATTCACAATTTACTCACATTTTCAGAGAATCTTCGTTTTTTAACCAAAAAGGGACTTTTGATGAGTTAGTGGTTGTGGAGAACTCTTTACCCAGGCCCCCAAAATAAATGCAGTTGTCGAGTGAGGTATTAATTATTTGAAAACCACTTATGCGTGCCAAATTGATTTTTTTGAACCGGCTTCCCTTCCATTATATAATAATTAAATCCTTTTAATACCGAGGATAAATATTTACGAAGCTGTGGTCCTATTACTAGCAGGTTAATAACCGGCATTACAATCCTTGGATATTTACTAATGTAATATGGAAATACTGTTATCTTTAACTCAGAAGAAGAACTATTGGATTTATTTATCCTCCATATCACTTTAGATTTTTTTCCGTTTCTTCTGCCGATAAGCAAATCATATCCTGTTCCGTCAATCCAGTCCGTAAAAATTCTCTGATATCTGAGTCCGTTATTATAGACGACAAAATCTATAGATTTTTTTCCGGCCCAGTTTTCAACTGGATTTGATTTACAAAATGGATGACAAAGCTCCAGAATGCCAGGTTTAGAAATGACTTCCCAAACTTTATTAGTTGGTGCGTTTATTATTATACTTTTTGAAACAGGACTAAGATATTTTTCACTATTCATTTTTTATACTAAAATAATTTATTTTTTGCCTAAAGGCGACCGGTTGATTTGTTGGTTAGGCTTACTTTTCAAAATCTAAATTAATGGGCTCTGTTGATAATTTATTTTCTTTTAACATATTTGTTACTTCAACACTTTTATCAACTTCTTCGAAATTAAAATTATCAACTAAAACTTTCCCTTCACCGCCCAATAGAATACCAAAATTTATTGATTTGCTGTTTAACGGTATATCTAAGACGATATCATATCTTGTCCAATCTGTTGTTCCTTGTATTGATCTATTTTGCATATTATCAAATCCTAATTGCGTTTTGTTTTCTGCATCAATTCTCATCCACATACCACACCAACCTTTAACATCTTCGCTTTTTATATAACTTGATAATTGCAATCTTTTACCTAAATATTTTTCGGCTCCAACTGTCTGCATAAGTGTTCCAAATTCATTTTCTTTTGGAGATTTTGATTTTACATATGCACTTAATTGACCATTTTGAAATGTTGATGGCTCAACACCCATTTCATATTCCGAAGGATTACTG
>JBATTD010000667.1:0-1810 GCA_049670345.1 Ignavibacteriaceae bacterium | reverse complement strand
GCTTTTTCCTGGAAGAGGATATTCTTTCCCGTATGGCTTTACCACGTGGGGTGCCCGGGGCAATTTCTGCAATAGTAAAATATACTATTGTTGGTTTTGGTATCGTGGTTGCTTTTACAGCCGCAGGATTAGACCTTGATAAATTTTCGATTCTTATTGGTGCTTTAGGTGTTGGTATCGGGTTCGGTATGCAGGATCTTGTTAACAATTTTATATCAGGGCTAATATTAATCTTTGAAAGACCGATACAGGTGGGTGATGCAATACAAGTTGATACTCTTTCAGGACGAGTCAGCCAAATCGGTATTCGCTCAAGTATTATACGCAACTGGAGCGGTGCTGATATAATTGTGCCGAATGGTCACCTTATCTCTAATAGACTGACTAACTGGACGATGACCGACAAGCTTAGAAGAATTGAAATTAAAGTGGGAGTAATGTATGGAAGTGATGTAACTAAAGTAATGGAGATACTGCTTAACTGTGCAAAAGAGAATCAGCAAATATTAACAAGACCTGCTTCTTATGTGCTTTTCAATGATTTTGCAGAGAGCTACCTCGAATTTGAATTGAGATGCTGGACATCAAACTATACAGAATGGCTTGAGATTAGAAGTGAGTTACGTGTTACAATAAATAATTTATTTGAGAAAGAAGGAATCGTTATTCCATTCCCGCAAAGAGATCTGCATATAATTACTGATAGAACCAAAGATCATTTAAGTGAAGATGAAAATACAAGAAGAAAAAAACGGTTGGGAACCGATGACAAAAAAGAAATAAAAGAAGATGATAAGAATGAACAGGAAGAGAAGGGATAGTTCATTTAAATCAAATATGTTTGCGCACTAAGACTTTTTAGATATTCGAACTTTTTTGACCCAGGTACTTACTTACCAGCGCTGCTATAATAATTGCCACATACATCTGCCCTGTCATACTTGTAAAAATTGAAAGTGATCTGGCGGCAGGTGTTAAGGGCACGATATCGCCATAACCAAGAGTGGATAGTGTTACAAATCCAAAGTAAATATAATTGCTAACATAAGAAATGCCCGGGTTCATTTGTTCTACTAAATGCTTGAAGCTAAATGCGTCTGGATCAATAACACATACAAGCGCAATTAAGATGGAAAAAGACATACCGAGCAGTAAGTATCCATTTATAGATTCCATTATAACCTGCGGAGTAACAGTTTTTGCGCGGGAGATCTGCAGAATGAATAAGACTACAATCAAATCGAAAAATAAAATATTTGCTAAAAAGGAAATTGTAATTAGTACAGATAAATTTAACAACTCGGAAAACCATTCAATTAAAATCACGGCAATGGCAATATTAAAAACTTTGGAACGATCCTTACTCAGAGCGAGTGCCGAAAGTAAAAAAATAAGAGTAAAACAGATACTGTAGAAAATCCGGTGCCATTCCATTGGAAAAAATGGAATAATAAATATTGTAAAGATTACAAGCAGTAATAAAACAGAATGGCTTGTTGTTAAAAACTTGTTTGATACATTTGAAAAGAATTTCATTTGTAATCCGTATTATTTTTGTTTAAAGAATAAACTAAAGATAACTAAAAACCCATTCCAAAATTAACTCCCTAAACAAAAGTTGTTGAACTTCTGAGGAAATCAATATCAATGCTGGGTGAGACTGTAAACATTCCAAAATGAAAATCGTAACCAGCACCTATTCTTACCAGGAACTCAGTTTTGCTTTCAGTCTCATCATTGTGCTCATTTTCTTCCTGCAAAATTTCTATACCAGGACCTGTCCGAATCCAAAGATGTTCTGTTAATCCAT
>JBATTD010000666.1:0-4556 GCA_049670345.1 Ignavibacteriaceae bacterium | reverse complement strand
CTTCCAATCCTTATCCGCCGGATGGAGATACAAACATTGTTAGAAATATAACGCTTGCATGGACACCGGGAACGGGATCTTCTTCCAGAGATGTTTACCTGGGAACTGTTAATCCCCCACCGTTCATTACAAACATAACTGGCCCCAACTACAATCACGGAACATTAGAAGCAAACAAAACTTACTACTGGCGTATCGATTCAAAAAACCAATCGTACACAACAGAGGGAACACTTTGGAGCTTTACAACGGGAACTGCTACCGCGGATACAAGTGGTTATGCATTTCAGTTTGATGGCACGGATGATTATGTCGATTGCGGAAACGGAACATCTCTGCAAATAACCGGCGGTCAGATTACCCTGGAAGTATGGATAAATGTAACGGAATTTAAAAGCCAGGTTTGGCAGGGAAGCGTTATAGTTAAAGACTTCGGTTCTGCGGGTAATGATTCGGGCTATATGATAAGGTGCGGCGAGAATGGAAAAGTAAACTTTAACCTTGGTGCCGGAACGTGGCAGGAATTAAATACCCCCGCAGATGCACTCCAGCTAAATCACTGGCATCATGTTGCAGCAACTTACGATGGCAGTGATATGAAAATTTATGTTGATGGGATTTTAATTGCCGAAGATAATCGTCCATCACTTAACATACGGAATGCACCAAATAATTTATTGATTGGTGAATCTCCCGGCTTTCCCGGAAGAGTGTTTAACGGAACAATAGATGAGGTGAGAATTTGGAATGTTGCACGATCGCAAGCACAAATTCAGAGCACTATGAATTATTTGTTATCTGAAGAATACTACTCAACACCGGACAGCGGATTAGCTGGTTACTGGAGATTTGATGAAGGCACCGGGCAGACGACAACAGATTTATCTTTCTTCGGTAACAATGCAACTTTGGGCAATTCAACTGATCCTGATATACACGATCCTGCCTGGGTAAAATCAACTGCAATTATTCTTGGATTGGAAGAGGATGAGATTCAACCGCAATTACCAACATCTTTTGTTCTTTACCAGAATTATCCAAACCCTTTTAATCCAACAACGAGTATTCGGTATGAAATAACCAGCAGGCAATTTGTGAATTTAAAGGTTTATAATGTTTTAGGAAAAGAAGTAGCAACGCTGGTAAACAGAGAGCAAAATCCCGGCAGCTACAGCGTAAATTTTGATGCATCGAACCTGTCTGCCGGCAATCAAGGTTTATCCAGCGGAGTTTATTTCTATATGCTGAAAGCAGGAAGCGAATTTGTTCAAACCAGAAAAATGATACTTATAAAGTAGCTTTTACTATAGCAGGATTGTAAGTATTGCGCTTACTTCTTTGTGTCGTCCTGAACCTGATTCAGGATCTTATTTTCATCGATGAGATTCTGAAATAAACCTGCTTGCCGAATGTTCAGCAGGTAAGTTCAGAATGACTATTCTTAGTTAGGTGAGTTCTTAATTAGCTTTGTTTTGTCACCCTTCGATAAACTCAGGGTGACGAAAAACTTATTACAACGTTACATTGAGCTTGATTTGTTCCGCCGAATCTTTTAAATCAACAATCACTTGTATAATTATTGTCTTTCCCAATGGGTTTCGTATTTATTTAATGTCGGCCAATCGATCGAGTTCCCGTCTTCTGATATTGTTCCCTTAATATCTCTTGAATTACCTTTCCAGCTGCTGTTTTCTGTATCCTTAAAATTCGCTTTAATTGTTGTGCCCGTTATTTCACCCGTTGCTTTATGTTCCCAGTACTTACCCTCATAATCTCCCTTACCGAACCACTCAACTTCATTCCCGGTTTGTACTATTTCATACGTTCCTTTTTGCGATTTCCATGTTCCTGTAAGATCAATAATGTTCTTAGTCTCCCCGGTACTTATTACTGTTTTATCTTCCAGGTCAGTTGCACCAAATAAACCAGTGGTTAAAACCCATTTATGTATTTTTGTATTTTTGTTCCTTCTTCAGAAACCCAGAATACTTCTTTTGCTGTATAATACTCCTGTATAATATTACCAAATTCATCCTGGTGTTTTTTCATCGGGGCATTTCTTGCTGCGGCAATTATAACATTTCTGCCCATCGGAAGTAAATTCTTAAGTGATGTTGTTTTCATTGGCGGGATCTCTTTTGTATGCCCATCGTATATCACTCCATATTTTTCAAGATATATTGTAATTGTGGCGTTGGTGTTATTTTCAATAGAAAGTGTACTCGTTTGGTCCTGCCCGTATGTAAAATTGCTTTGTGTAAATAGAAAAAAAAGTAAAATGAACACAACCCTCATTACAAATAACATGTTTCTCATCGGTTGCCTCTTTTTTATTGTCTGAAATAATTCCTGCGTATGTATCAATATAAAAGATAAAAATGCCAGCCCAAAGATTAAACTGACGGTAGGTGGGCTTATAGGGTACGGCGCTACGGGATTATTATTTGATTGCAGTAAATTGTCCGCTGAAGCCAAATCCTGCCCGGTCTACCCAGCGCCAATCTCCTGAAAATTCGTCATTAGCCAATACGCCGATCAATTTAGTATCAATGTCTATATCGTTCGGGTTAAGATTAACAATCAAAGTGTCATTTTCTATATATCCCTCAAGGTATCCGCTGCCAAACTGCCTGCCGCAGTTCGGGCAGAGACGAACCTCCCTGATATTCCAGTTACCCGTAACCATGTTTGAATCGGACTTGTTTATATAAATAGTTCCGTCACCAACAAGGTCTCCTAAAAAGTTGTAACTTCTGTAATGATAACTGCCATAGGGGAACGACTCACCGGCATTCCCGGACGAACAGGAGTCTAACAAGAAAATCATCGCAAATATTGCAAGTCCCGCAAAAATCTTTTTCATAATAATCTCCTTAATAACATATCAAGTTTAAAACCTGATCATAATTACAACAGATGCTGATGGAAATCAACAGAATAAATGAGAACCATTAAGTTTTCTAATTTGTGTGAAGAAAACTTTACACTAACAATTTATTTAAATTGTTATTAACTTTGAGTTATGGCATACAGTGAAGAATTAGCAATCAGAGTTCGAGCAATATTGGTTGATCATCCCAAGGTGGAAGAAAAGAAGATGATGGGCAGTTTAACTTTTATGGTAAATAATAAAATGTGCGTTGGTATTCTCCAGGATGATTTAATGGCTCGCATAAATCCTGATGATTATGAAACAGCACTGGAAAGAAGCGGCTGCCGGGAGATGCCTGCCTGCCGCCTGCCTGCCGGTAGGCAGGGAAGGCGGGGATTTTACAGGCAGACCAATGAAAGGATTTGTGTTTATTGATCCTGATGGTACAAAATCTAAAAATGATTTGAATTACTGGATTGGTCTCGCGTTGGTGTATAACAAAATAGCAAAGGCATCACGGAAACGTAAGAAGTAACACCGCAGATGATGGGATCCTAAAACCTATCAATAACTGTAACACCCACAGCATTAAAATTATTCATCAGCTCCAGCTCCCTTGGGGCTTCCTCCAGCGGTATCCTTTTACCAACAAGCAATTTGGGATTTAATTTACCTGAACTGATCATATTAAGCATAACATCGTACTTGCTTGCCTGCATTCCATGGCTTCCATATATCTCAAGCTCCTTTGCAATTACTTGGTCCATCGGCAGACGTGGTAAATAATCATCTCCTACCATTAGTCCTACCTGGATATGACGACCTCGTTTACGCAAACAAAGAATTGAATCGGTACAGGTCTTTATGCTTCCGAGTGCATCGATAGATACGTGAGCGCCCCTTTCTGTCATATCGTGAATAGCTAACGGAATATCGTTGATATTTTTTGCGTTTAAAATTATATCTGCACCAATAGTTTTTGCGAGGTTTAACTTTCTTTCATCTATATCAACTGCAATCACATTGGCGCCAAGTGCGTGTGAGATCATAACCGCAGATAAACCAACACCACCGCATCCGTGAACCGCAACCCACTTGCCGGGCGCTGCTTCACCCTGCACAGAACATGCTCTAAACGAAGTGCTGAAACGGCAGCCGAGACTAGCGGCAGTTACAAAATCTATATCTTCCGGCAAACGAATCAGGTTTGTATCCGCATGCCTGATTAATACATACTCAGCGAAAGATCCCCAGTGAGTAAACCCGGGCTGGGTTTGATTATCACATATATGATGGTTTCCTGTTTCACATTCGGGACACGTGCCGCAGGCGCAAACAAAAGGGACAGTTATTCTTTCCCCCGGTTTCCATCGGGTTATATCTTTTCCAACAGCTTCAACAACGCCGGCAAGTTCGTGCCCGGGAACATGCGGGAGCCGGGTTATATCGGGATCTCTCCCCTGCCAGCCGTGCCAGTCGCTTCGGCAAATTCCACTTGCCATTACTTTTATTACGGCACCATCGTCCGTTGGAACGGGATTGGGAACATTTGCAATTTTAGCGGGTGATCCAAAGTCTTCGAAGATTACGGCTTTCATAAATTAACCCTGTATGGTTTTACATTTTAAAACTACTGTGATTAACCCGAAATGGCAAGAGATTACAGATCACGGCAGGATACATG
>JBATTD010000665.1:0-6638 GCA_049670345.1 Ignavibacteriaceae bacterium | reverse complement strand
GTTCAGATCAGGAAAAAGGTAGATTTTACTCCCAAATATTTGTGAATTTTTAACTCTATTATTTCTTGGCTAAATTAAATTATTAAAAAGTTGATTTATTTATTTTATGCATCTTCCCTGGTTTATTTCTAAAAAATATATTTTTTCAAAAAAAGATTCACGGTTTATCAATTTCATCTCCGTGATTTCAATAACGGGTATTTCACTTGGAGTAGCAACATTAATAATTGCTTTAAGTGTGCTTAATGGATTTGAAAAAACCTTAACGGACAAGATAATTGATTTTGATTCGCACATAAAAATTACTTCTTTCCGTTCCATCCTGCCGGATTACAAAAGCACTTTGCCTTCACTAGAGAATTATTTGGCAGACTTTAATCCAACAATCACACCTTTAGCATCAAAGTTGGCTATAATAAGCAGTAAGCAAAGTAAGGAAGGCATAAACTTAATCGGTATCAAAAGCGATTCTCAAAAGCCGGGATTCATAAGAGATATTGTTAAAGGTAATTTTGTTTTGGATGACCCTAATTCACTTCCTATAATTGTTGGGAAGAAATTAGCTGATAAATTATTTTTAAATATCGGAGATGATGTTACAATCTTTGCCTTAAAAAACGATCGCATTCCTTCAGCTGAAAACCTTCCAAATATAGAAAAGTTTAAAGTTACCGGAATATTTGAAAGCGGTATGGCGGAATATGACGACCTTTATGCTTATACAAACTTGAGCAACGTACAACAACTATTTGGTATAGGAGATAACATTACCGGTTACAATATTAAACTAGGTAATACTGCAAAGATTGACAGCTTAACAAGATTTTTAAGTAAGAAATTAAGATATCCTCATTCTGTAAGGTCTATTTACCAAATCCATAGGAATATTTTTACATGGATTGATCTGCAGAAAAAACCAATTCCAATAATGCTTGCATTAATAATTATTGTCGCTGTATTCAATATAATCGGGACACTTTTAATGGTTGTATTAGAAAAAACAAACTCTATCGGAGTTCTAAAATCTTTAGGTGCTAAAGGATATCAAATTATTAGCATATTTGTTATACATGGAATTATGCTTGCAATAGCCGGAATAATTTTAGGAAACATTCTTGCAGCTTTGTTAATGGGAATTCAGTTAAAGTTTGATATTATCACACTTCCCTCTTCAGTATATTTTATGAGCAAGGTCCCGATTTTAATGACTGTAGAAATATTTTTACTCGTATCCTCCATTACATTTTTACTTTGTATAATTGCTGCAGTCATTCCAAGTTATGTAGCATCAAAAATTCGTCCCGTAGATTCTCTCAGGTTTAGCTGATGAACTTAGAAACTTTCATAGCGAAGAGATACCTTATCTCAAAACATAAAATTAATTTTATTACAATAATTTCATTCATTTCAATTATTGGCGTTACAATTGGAGTTGCAGCACTGATTGTTGTACTTTCGGTATTTAACGGGTTTGGAAGTTTAGTTACAAAATACCTGATGAATTTTGAACCGCATATAAGAGCTCAGGTTATCTCCGAAGAAGGAGAAAAAAATATTCAACAGTTATCTGACCTTTTGGGTGATTTAAAAGAAACTGAAGGATTTACTCCTTTTGTAAACGGAAAGGTGCTGGTATATAATAAAGGATTGACCAAGGTTGTAAATCTTAAAGGCATCAAAACGGAATTGGCTGATAATGTATATAATTATTCTTCAAGTATAATATATGGTGATGATAAAATTGCTTCATCCAAACCTGTTCCTAAAGTTATTATCGGAATTCAATTAGCAGATAAAATGCAGGCGGTTACAGGAGACACTTTAACACTTATTTCACCATTGGGAATTGAAAAAGCAATAACTCAATTTTCTATGCCGTTAACAAAAAAAGTTGTGATAACAGGAATCTATAGTTCCAACAACAACGATTATGATGCAGGTTATATAATAACCGATTTAGAGTTTGCCAAGTTTTTACTTGGTTACAAAAAAAGCATACAGGGTTTTGAAGTTCGTTTAAAGGATTCGGATGATGCATTTGCCGTTAAAAACTTTTTGGAAGAAACTCTTTCTAAAGATAACTTCAGTATTAAAACCTGGTATGATTTTCATCAGGAACTCTACTCTGTAATGAAAATAGAAAGATGGACTGCTTACTTGATTTTAATGCTCATCATAGCAGTTGCCACTTTTAACATACTCGGTTCCCTTTCAATGTCGGTAATAGAAAAAAGAAGAGATATTGGAATACTAAGCGCAATGGGAATAAGCGAAAAATCGATTTTAAAAATTTTTATGTTTGAAGGTATATTGATTGGAATTATCGGGACATTACTTGGAGTACTTCTTGGTTATTTTATATGTTATCTTCAAATAGAGTATAATATTTATCCGTTAAACCCGGCGCAATATAAAGTTGATTCTTTACCTTTGGAAATAAGATTAAGTGATTTCTTTTTCGTTAGCGGTGCTTCTTTGCTGCTAACTTTTATTGCAGCTCTTTATCCCGCAAAGCGAGCTGCAAAAGTTAATCCGCTTGAAGCAATTAAGTGGGAGTAAAATAAATTTAAAACCTGTCTGCCAACAGGCAGGTTTAGAGTGAAGAATTTAGAATTAACAATTAAGAATTTCTTTTATGAGTAGTATACTAAAAACCGAAAATCTTTGTAAGTCTTACCAGATGTATAAAAAGCTGAGACTAGATGTTTTAAAAGATGTTTCAATGGAAATTGAAGCAAATAAAATCTCTGTTATAGTTGGAGCTTCCGGAGCCGGCAAAAGTACGCTGCTTCATCTTTTGGGTGCTTTAGATCGTCCTGATTCCGGTCAGATAATTTATAAGGATGATAATATTTTTTCTTTATCAGATGACCGTCTTGCTAAATTCAGGAATAAAAATATTGGTTTTATTTTCCAGTTTCATCATCTTCTGCCGGAGTTTACCGCAATTGAAAATGTTTCCATTCCACAGATGATCTCTGGCATCTCATTATCAGAAGCTGCAAAAAAAGGCAAGGAACTTTTAAGCGCTGTTGGATTGTCTGAAAGGATAGATCACAAACCTGCAGAACTTTCCGGCGGAGAGCAGCAGCGTGTAGCCGTAGCAAGAGCATTAGCTAACAATGCGCAAATAATATTTGGCGATGAGCCAACCGGTAACCTCGATTCCAAAAATAGTGAATCAATCCATCAGTTAATTTTAGAATTACGTGATACTTTTAAAGTGACTTTCGTAATTGTAACTCACAACTCCAACCTGGTAAATCTTGCAGATAAAGTTTTTGAGATAAAAGACGGGAAGGTGTTTGGAAAATAAATGTGCAGATTAAATATTATCAATAATTTATGAAGCACTTAAATATTGTGAGTTTAATACCCCAGGAAATATACCGGGGCAATTAATATTATCTATATTACAAATACAGACATTAGATAAAAAAACCGTAATCAATTCTTATTTACTTTTTGTTAATTCCAGACAAATAATCAAACATCAATCTCACACCATACCCGGTCATAAAAGTTTTTGTGTAATTGTTTGTATCACTATCCATTGCTGGTCCGGCAATATCGATATGCGCCCAGGGAATTTTTTCATCGACAAAATTTTCTAAGAATTTAGCCGCGGTAATAGCTCCTGCCCATCTGGGTCCTGTATTGTGAACATCAGCAACTTTACTTTCAATTAGTTTATTATAATCATCCCACATTGGTAAACGCCACAACCTCTCATATGTCTTCATACCTGAATCAAAAAGAGTATTCGCTAGTTCATCGTATTTTGTGAAAAGTCCTGCAGCAATTTGTCCTAATGCAACAACACAAGCACCTGTAAGTGTAGCGAAATCAACTATTACATCAGGTTTCTGTTTGGATGCATAATCTAAAGCATCTGCAAGTATCATTCTTCCTTCCGCATCTGTATTATCAACTTCTATTGTTTTACCGGAAGCTGTTGTTACTATATCCCCCGGTCTCATAGCATCGCCGGATACCATATTTTCCGCTGTTGGAATTATACCCAACACTTCTATGGGAAGCTTTGCTTTAGCAGCTGCAAGAACAGTTCCAGCAACAAGTGCAGCGCCCGACATATCAGCTTTCATCTCCCCCATATTGGCGGAAGGTTTAAGAGAAATACCGCCGGAATCAAAAGTAACACCTTTTCCAACCAACGCAATCTTTTTCATCTTTTTCTTTTTCCCTTTTAATCTTATAGCTGCCTTATAGTGTAAAATAATAAATCTTGGTTTGTTCGAACTTCCCTGCCCTACTGCTATAAGCCCGCCCATTTTTCTTTTCTTAATTTCCTTTTCATCAAAAACTGTCACTCTAATGCCTGCTCCGGCTAGTTTTGTTTTAACTCTTACTGCCAGGTCGGATGGTCTTAGCGCACTTCCAGGTTCATTCTGTAAATCTCTTGTAAAGTTAATTCCGCTCATCAAAATAATTGTTCGGCTTATTGTATTCTTCAATAGTTTTTCATTATCGGCGTAAAACAAAATATTTATTTTTTTAGGGGTTTTCTTTTCTGATTTATATTTATCAAAAGTATAATTACCAAGAAATAATCCTTCTATAAAAGTTTGATAAAAATATGATTCGCTATCAAAATAGTTTTTAAATGCTTTGTATGATGGAACAAAAATGTGGAGATTTTTTAATTCTTCTCCATCAAGTTTTTTAATTAATCCAGCAAGATGATTCCGGAAAAAATCGGAGGAAAATTTACCATCCAATTTCACTTTGCTTAATATTAATGCATCGGGTTTACCGGATGGTTTTGATATGCGTATTTCCTTTCCTGCATCAGAAAGATAATTTTTCTTTTGAAGTGAAGAAAATTTTACATTAAATATTTGTTCAAGATTCTTAAAACTTTCAGCCAGCTTTTTTTCATCTATTAGATATTTAACGCTGATAGAAAGCGGGTTATAAACTATTTTCCTGTTTGCAGATTTTATATTCAAACTAAACATTTTCTTCCTGGCTATAATTATTAAAAAATTCTATTGTAAAATTTAAAATCTTTGGCATTTCATCATTCATTTTAGAGTCATGAAATCTTGCACCTGCAGCATTCGTATGTCCGCCGCCGCCGAAATTAGCTGCAATTTTATTTACAGGTATATTCCCTTTAGACCTGAAACTAACTTTAAAACCATCTTTAAGCTCGATAAACAATAAACTAAGTACTACATTTTCAATTGAGAGTGGGTAATTAACAAAATTTTCTGTATCACTTTCAAAAGCACCTAACTCAATAAAAGTACTTTGCAAAATGTTCATGTAACCAATTCTATCGCTATCAATAAGTTTCAGTGAATCCAGGGATCTGCCTAACAATTTTATTTTACTGATCTTACTTTGATCATAAATTTTATCGTATACTTCTACAGGATCGACGCCTGTTTCCAAAAGCCTGGCAATTATTTTATGTAATTCTGATGATGTTCTTTCAAACCTGAATGAACCGGTATCAGTCATTATAGCTGCATACAGCGGATATGCAATTTCATAACTCAAATCAACCAATTCTGTTTGTTCAATAAAATCGCAGATGATGTGTCCTGTTGATGAATATTGATCATCAATAAAATAATGATCTACAAAATCTTCCGGGTCCTGGTGATGATCAATGCAAACTTTTATTTTGTTTGAATCAGAAAATATTTTTTGCATGCTAACCATTCTATTAGTTCGATTAAAGTCTAAAGCAATCAGTACATCTGTTTCATCAAATACTTTTTTATCCCTTGCCTCATCAAACTTTAGAATAATGTTATCGGGATCAAAAAATTCTAAATTAAATGGCGTACTGCTATGATTAATTATTTGAACATGTTTTCCAAGAGCTTTTAGAATTTTATACATAGCAATCTCCGATCCGATTGCATCTGCATCGGGATTAACATGCGTAGTTAATAAAAATGACTTATTCTCTTCTATTATTTTTTTTAGTATTTGAAAATCCATTATGACTTAAATTTAAAAAAGAAGGGCTTGAATTCACAAGCCCCTCAAACTATACATTTTCAATTCAAATATACTATAAACTGTTAATTAACCTCCCAGGTATTAGTACCAAACAGAGCTTTCTTCAGATCACCATTACCCTTTTTCTCAGTCACTTCAATTATTTGTCTGGCAATTCCGCCATCATAGGTTTCTTTATTGCGCTGCCGGAATACTCCAATAGGTGTGGGGAAATCCGGGTGATCTGTAATATGTGCAAGAATCGTAGCGAGAATTGGTTCTCTCGAGTGTTCGTGGTGAACCAGCAGATCATCTTTCGAATACTTGCCTGTTGAAAGATCAACAATAACAGGTATTGCCCCATCAAGTTTTATTCCTTTATCCAGGTCTTTACCAAAAACCATCGGTTTCTTATGTTCAAGTATCAGTACGTTATCATCTTTTGTATCCTTCTCAGTTAATAGTGAGAATGCACCATCATTAAATATATTACAATTCTGGTAAATTTCCAGAAAGGCAGTTCCCTTATGCTCTCCCGCTCTTTTAATCATTTCCTGTAAATGTTTCGGATTCCTGTCAATTGATCGTGCAATAAAACTTGCATCAGACCCTATTGCCAGCGAAACTGCATTGAAGGGATAATCAACACTTCCATAAGGAGT
>JBATTD010000664.1:0-3579 GCA_049670345.1 Ignavibacteriaceae bacterium | reverse complement strand
GTTATATAAAATCTCCATTTACCGGAAAACGGAAGTTCGATAAAACCGTCCCGATCGGGAAAGCTTCCATTAAAATTATAATCGGCATCTTCAACCGTTACCGGGAGACGTTCAAAATGAAAAAGCTGCTTGGAGTTTCTGTATTGATTGAGAAGAAAAATGTTTTTTGTCGGCATCCATCCTTCTTCACAAAATCTGAAGAGTATGCTCAGAGTTGGTTCAAAGTCCGATAAAACATCAAACTCAACTATAAATTTGTTCTCACTAGTTAAAACAGGAAGAGCCAACCGGTCATCTGTGGTGTATATAGCAAGACTTTTAATCTGGATATCTTGGGTATAAATAGAATCATAACCCGTTAGAAGTAGCAAGAGGGCAAAATATTTTAACAAGTTAATCCCTATTTATATATCAAATATTTCTACACATTTAATTGATGTGTATGGAATAAAAATACTAACCATCTGCCCTTCCCTGTCGGCTTCCAAAAGTAAACCGTCATCAAAAGCACTTACTAACCTGCCTGTCTTAAAAACAATTTCATAAACAGGTGTGTCTGCTTTTGGATCCATGGTCATTCCGTAGTTTTCGCTCATGGTTACATTAATAGTTTGGTTCAGGTATTCTGTCCAATCTATACGCATAATGTATTATCTCCTGTTAATAAGAATAATCTAACTGTAATATAAAAGTTTCAGATTAATATTACATCATAAAGTTTGAGCAATAAAAAAAACCCTCACTCTATAAGAATAAGGGTTTTTAAATAAAAAATGAATCTATAAACTATAATTCTTTCAATTCATTATTCAATTTGCTCATTGCGTCTTTTGCATCGCCAAAATACATAAGTGCATTCGGATAGAAGAATAATTCGTTATCAATTCCTGCATAACCAACGTTTAACGATCTTTTATTTATAACAACCGTTTTAGCATAATCTGCATTAAGGATCGGCATTCCGTAAATCGGACTGCTTTGATCATGTCTTGCAGCAGGGTTAACAACATCATTTGCACCGATGACAATTACAACATCAGTATTTGGGAAATCATCATTGATATCTTCAAGTGCAATTAAATTATCGTACGGAACCTGTGCTTCAGCAAGCAGTACATTCATATGACCGGGCATTCTTCCGGCAACAGGATGAATTGCATAACGAACTCTTACACCTTTCTTTTCAAGAGTGTTTGCAAGGTCTCTTACCGCATGCTGTGCCTGTGCAACTGCCATACCGTAACCCGGCACAATAATAACGCTGCTAACGGAATCAAGTATCATTGCCAACTCTTCGGCATCAACCGATTTTACATCACCCTTTGGTCCCGCGCTATCTGCAGCAGGTCCTTCTGCACCGGCTGAAGCCCATCCACCAAGAACAACATTCATTAGCGAACGATTCATTCCACGGCACATTATAAGTGTAAGTATAATTCCCGAAGCACCAACGAGAGCGCCGGCAATTATCAGCATATTATTTTGCAGAACAAAACCTGTAGATGCGGCAGCCAAACCTGAGTATGAGTTAAGCAGAGAAACCGCAACAGGCATATCGGCACCGCCAATTGGCAATACAAGCAATACACCAAGTACTAATGCTACACCAACAACGCCTAAAAGAATATCAGAACTTCCTGGATTGATTACAATATAAACACCAATAGCTATTACTGCTAAAAGCAGTATAGCATTTAGAGGATGCTGCATTGGATACTTAACCACTTTACCGGTAACTATACCCTGAAGTTTTCCAAATGCAATTAGTGAACCTGTGAAAGTTACACTGCCGATTAAAATACTTATAATAATTGTAGTGCCTGTGGTTGCTGGTATACCGGGAGCGATTTTGTAATACTCTGAAAGTGCAACTAAAACTGATGCGCCGCCGCCGAATCCGTTCAGTAAACCAACCATCTGCGGCATGCCTGTCATCTTAACTTTTAATGCAAATATAGATCCGATGGCAGAACCAACAACAAGACCAATAATGATCCACTCGTAGTTAATAATATTTTTATCAAATAAAGTTACTATTATTGCCAACAGCATACCCAAAGCGGAATACATGTTTCCCTTGCGTGCTGTTTTTGGTGAGCCCAACATTTTTAATCCGAAGATGAAAAATACTGAGGCAACCAGATATGTTATTTGAATTATAAATTCCATTTTTCATCTCACTTTTTTTTGAACATTTTGAGCATGCGGTCTGTAACAAGATAACCGCCGACAACATTTATCATTGCGAAGATAACAGCAGCAAGACCAAGAATAGTACTGATTGTAAACTCCTCTAATCCTGCACTTAATAATGCACCAACTATAGTAATACCTGATATGGCATTTGAGCCGGACATTAAAGGTGTGTGGAGTGTGGGAGGAACTTTTGTTATTAATTCAAAGCCTACGAATATCGCAAGCACGAAAATATAGACTAACATTAAAAAGCTTTGCCCATCCATAATTTCTACCTTATTTTTGTTTTAAATATTTAATTGAAAGCATATGTAATTACTATAATAAATCTTTTATTCTCTGGTTTATCACTTCACCGTTATTAGTAATTAATGCTCCTTGAATTATTTCGTCTTCCATATTAAGTTCAAACTTACCTTCTTTAGTAAAATGATTTATGAAATTCAAAATATTTTTTGAATACATTTCACTTGCGTGTGTTGGAACTAAACTGGGAAGATTTGGTTCGCCGATAATTACCACATTATGCTTTTTAACAGTTTTATTGTTTTCGCTTAATTCGCAATTACCACCGAACTCTACAGCCATATCTAAAATTACACTGCCGGGTCTCATATTTTTAACCATTTCCTCTGTAACGAGTACAGGTGCTTTTTTACCCGGAACGAGTGCTGTAGTTATAACAATATCAGCTTCAGTTATATGTTTAAAGATAAGTTCTTTCTGTTTCTTTAAGAATTCTTCCGAAGCTTCTTTTGCATAACCGCCTTCGTCCTGCATATCCTCATCGGTTTCAACTTCAATAAATCTACCGCCGAGACTTTGCACTTCTTCTTTAACTGCGGGACGAATATCCGATACTTCTACAACAGCTCCTAATCTTTTTGCAGTGCCCAACGCCTGCAAACCGGCAACACCGGCTCCCATAATCACAACTCTAGCAGGTGAAATTGTTCCTGCAGCAGTCATCATTAATGGAAAGATTTTACCAAGTTCATTTGCCGTCATAATTACACTTTTGTAACCGGCAATGTTTGCCTGCGAACTTAATGCATCCATCTTCTGAGCTATAGTAGTTCTAGGAATCATATCCATTGATACAACATTGATTCCTTTTGCTGCGCACTGTTTAGCACTATCAGAATAATGAAGCGGGTAAAGAAATGTAACTAATATTGTTCCGCTTTTCATCAAGTCAAGCTCGTGCTTTCCTGCATCGGGATGATCTAACGGGCGTTGAACTTTAAGAACCATATCCGCCGATGAGTAAAGGTCGCTCAAATTATCTACTACCTTTGCTCCTGCTTTTTCATAATTTTCATTAGTGAATCCGGCGTTCAAACCAGCATTACTTTCTATATGAACTTCAAATCCGGCTTTGAT
>JBATTD010000663.1:0-6070 GCA_049670345.1 Ignavibacteriaceae bacterium | reverse complement strand
AGAATCCCAATTGATTTCGCAGTTAATGATGCTGATTTAACTACAAGAGAAGGAATCCTGACTTATTCGCCATTCAATCAAGATCAATCCTATCAGGATGTTTCCAGATGGTTATACACCTGGATAGGTGACCAATGGGTTGGTGTTGAGGATGAAGATAATGTTGTGCTCTCCTATGAACTTGCACAAAATTATCCTAACCCATTTAACCCGGTTACACAAATTCAATATTCTCTTGAACAATCAAGCAACGTAACACTTAGAGTATTTGATGTTCTAGGAAGAGAAGTTGTCACATTGATTAATGAAAATCAAAATGCAGGAAGACATGTTGTAAATTTCGACGCGTCTAACTTTGCCAGCGGTATCTATTTTTATAGATTAGAAGCTGGTTCATTTATTCAAGTTAAAAAAATGATATTGATGAAGTAATCCTTTCTAAAGGTGCGGGGTGAAAAATCCCTGCGCCTTTTTATTTTGATGAATATCATAACGTATTAAATAATATTGCTATTTGAACTATCGGAAGACGGAAATATTATGAGTTCAGAATACAAATTTGTTAAGATTTTTTTATTGCTGCTTCTTTTCGCATCTTCGTTGTATGCGGGAACTACAGGTAAATTGAACGGTTATGTTACCGACAAGGAAACCGGTGAGATAATTTTGGGAGCGAACATCATTGTTGAAGGAACTTACTTTGGTGCAGCTTCAGATTTAGAGGGATATTATTACATTAATAATATTCCACCGGGTAACTACCGCGTCATTGTTAGTGCTATTGGTTATACTAAAGTTATTGTTAAGGATGTCTATATTCGGATAGATTTGACAACAAATGTTGATATTGAGCTAAGCAGTACTGTAATCGAATTGGGAGATGAAGTTGTGGTAACTTCAACCAGACCACTCGTTCAAAGAGATTTAACATCAACGTCTGTTACAATTTCTGCAGATGAAATTAAAATGATGCCTGTAGAAAGTGTGGACCAAATTGTAAATTTGCAAGCGGGGGTTATTGGAGGTCACTTTCGTGGTGGAAGATCTAATGATGTTTCCTATCTAATTGATGGTGTGGCTGTTAACGATGTTTACAACGGGGAATTAGGAATAGAAGTTGAAAATTCTTCTATCAGACAGATGGAAGTTATTACAGGTACATTTAATGCTGAGTATGGACAAGCTCTTTCAGGTGTTGTAAATATTGTAACACAAAGCGGTTCAAATTCATTCCATGGCACTGTAACAGCTTTTGCCGGCAATTATTTTTCCGGTAATGATGATATTTTTAAAAATCTTGATAATATTGATAATCTTGGAACAAAAAATCTTGAATTCAATTTGAGCGGTCCGGTGTTAGGTAATTTAACCTTCTTTTTGACTGGTAGATATTTTGAAAATTCAGGTTTTTTATACGGACAAAGGTTTTACGACGTAACGGATAATGATTTTCTCTTACCCACAGGTGACGGTGCATTCGTATCTATGAATCCCTATAAAAAGTACTCTTTTAATGGCAAGCTAACTTATTCATTACAAAATATTAATTTCAGTTACGGATTGTTCTTTGATGATAACTTTAACAGGTATTATAATCATGACTTTAGCTGGACTCCTGATGGTGTTATAAACCATTATAGGAATAATTTACTTCATAATTTCCAGATAAATCATTTCCCATCACAAAGTACATACCAGACTTTTAAATTTTCTATAAACCTTCAGGATTATGAAGGATATCTTTATGAGGATCCATTTGATCCCCGGTATGTAAATCCAAGATTTGGAATACCAACTTCAGATTATACATTCAGAACTGGTGGTAACGAAGCCGGTCGATATGTACGATCTACTAATTCTTATATAGGTCAATGGACTATTTCATCTCAAGTCTCAAAAGAACATAAACTGCAGTTTGGTGCAGAGGGAAGATTCCATGATATATTTAATCATAATAGAGACCTTATTAACTTAACAGACGGACAGGTTGATAGCTTATTAAATCCGATCTTTACACCTGGCTATCCCAACGTTGGAGTTATTACCGATCAAGGGGAAAATATTAGATATAATAAGAATCCCTATGAAATTTCAGCATATCTGCAGGATAAGATGGAATATGATATTATGATAATCAATGCCGGTATTAGATTTGACTATTTTGATCCGCAGAGTCACCTACCGGCGGATTTAAGAAACCCCAGGAATAATCCTTCTTTTCCAGGGGCTAATCAATATGTAGATGCATCTCCCAAATATCAATTTAGCCCACGATTAGGTGTCTCTTTTCCAATTACCGATAAAGGAATATTACGATTTTCATACGGTCATTTTTTCAAGATTCCAAATTTTGAAAATTTATATAGAAATCCTGACTTTATTGTTAATCCTGGTAATTCTTTAAACCAAATTACAGGTAATCCGGATCTTGGACCTGAATCTACTATTATGTATGAAATAGGATTACAACAAATTTTATTTCCGAATTTTGCACTCGATCTAACATTATACTATCGGGATATCAGGAATTGGTTAGGGATGGAAATAATTAATACCTATGAAGGTTTTAAATATGCAAGATTTGTAAACAGGGATTATGCAAATGTTTACGGAATGATTGTTACTCTTGATAAAAGATTTGCTGATTATTTTGGTTTAAAAATTGATTATACTTTTCAGATTGCTGAAGGTAATGCATCTGATCCATTTGCGGTCTATAATAATTTTAATACTCAGCCAAGTATCGAAGAAAACAAGACCGTTGTCCCGTTAGATTGGGATCAGAGACATACATTTAATGTTCAGCTAAATGTTGGTAGCCCGGGCGACTGGCTTGTTGGCTTCATCTATCGATACGGTTCTGGATGGCCTTATACAGAGGATGTTAAGCTTTCCAAAGGTGTAAGATTTGAAAATGGTGGTATTAAACCTTCGTGGCACGCAGTAGATTTAAAGCTTGAAAAAACATTCAATGTTGGGAACGTTAATATTAGTGCATTTTTATGGGTCTACAATATGTTAGATATTCTTAACGAAGAGGATGTTTATTCGACAACAGGCCGCTCGAATGTAGATCTAAATACTCAATTAGCAGGTGATATTGTTGGTCTAAATTCAATCGATCAATATGTGAATAATCCTGATTTCTATTCAACTCCAAGAGAGATAAGACTTGGTTTAATTTTTGGATTCTAGATGTTTTATTCCGGAGGAAAATAATGTTCAAATACTTCTTGTTTTTATTACTGTCATTTTGTTTAATAGGAATAGTCTATCCACAGATTGACCCTCAAACTCAACTCTATAGGAATGAGCCGAGAGGGGATGTCCAATTCCGCAGAGAAGGAGTGATGGATGGGAATTTAATTCGAACACTGTTTTATAATAATGGCGAGGTAGGACAGTGGCCTTTTCAGCCATCAGGAGAGTGGCCAAAAGGTACGGGTCAAACCTATCTTGATGGGGTTGCAGTTCTGGTTGCATCAGAAGTTACTGCACCTGGAAATGGAAACATCATTCATCCACTGGAAACATCGTATAGAGAATGGATGGATAAAGATCCTCTCGATGGTACAATTTGGGGATTTGAACCGGTTCCCGGTTATATTAAGGACAATTCTGAAACACCTGCAATAAATAACAAACCTTTTTCCTGGCCGGATGAATGGCCTGCTGCTCTTAATCTAACACCGGAATGGGATGGCTTTTGGTATGGATATTTTGGCAGAGGAGTTCAAAATTCTGATTTTGAAACCTTCTTTGTAATGGATGATTCGAAGGATGGTGAATGGAATCGTGCACCGTACAATTATTTTCCAATAGCTGATATACCAGAATGGGGAGGCTTAGGCTTACGTGTGGAGGTAAGAGGATTTCAATGGTCACATGTATTAGCGGAGGATATCATATTCTGGCATTACGATATAGTTAACGTATCTGGCTTTGATTATCCCACATCGATTTTTGGATTTTATACCGATTGCGGTGTTGGTGGTACGGATGATTCGGGTGATGATAATGCATCCTTCGATCGGCAAATAGATATGGCTTATTGTTACGATGATGATGGTCTTGGGTTACCTGATGGATGGCAGACTGGATACTATGGCTATGCATACCTGGAAAGTCCTGGTAACGGAACCAACGGTATTGATGATGATGAGGATGGTATGATTGATGAAAGAAGGGATGATGGTATCGATAATAATAATAATTGGTTACCATATACAGATCTAAATGAGAACGGAGAGTGGGATGCAGATGAGAATGAACCTTTAAATAATGATGTTGGCAGAGATGGTGTGGGTCCGTTTGATCGTCAATATAATGGACCTGACGAGGGAGAAGGTGATGGCATACCGACTGACGGGGAGCCGAACTTTGATAGGTTAGATAAAGACGAATCTGATCAAATAGGATTAACAGCAGTTTCGATATATCGTTTAGGAGATGGAGGCACAGGAGGAGGCTGGCCAAAAGATGATGAACCAATGTGGCAAAGAATGAGTTTTGAAAATTTTGATACTTCGTTACAAAGAGCTAATATCAGTATGGTTTTTGCCTCTGGTCCTTTCCCATTAGATCAAAATCTCAGAGAAAGATTTTCAATGGCATTAGTCTTTGGTACTGACCTGGATGATATTTTCTTCAATAAGGAAACAGTTCAACAAATATATAATGCAAACTATAATTTTTCGAAACCACCATTAAAACCATTTTTAACTGCTGTGCCAGGTGATAAACAAGTTTTCCTTTACTGGGATAATGTTGCCGAAGAATCCAGAGATCCATTTTTAGGATTTGAAAATAATGATCCAACCCAGGGTGCAAAAAAGGATTTTGAAGGTTATTTAGTTTATAGGAGTAAAGACCCTGAATTTAATGATATCAAAATTATTACCGATTCCAAAGGTGCTGCTAAATATTGGAAACCAATTGAACAATATGATTTGGTCGATTCGATAATGGGACCGGATCCGGTTGGTATTAACGGCGCTAGATTTTGGAGGGGTGATGATACCGGGCTTCAGTATAGCTATGTGGATAAAGATGTAGTTAACGGACAAAGATATTATTATGCTCTTGTTTCTTATGATCAAGGAGATCCTAATTTTGGTACACTAGGTTTGCAGCCATCAGAATGCACAAAGATTATAAGTCAGGATTTTGCAGGTAATGTACAGTTCATCGATATAAATTGTGCGGTTATAAAACCCAACGCTCCTGTGGCTGGTTATATCCCGCCTGAAATTATAGGTGATTTAGATAATGTAAATGTGGGGGGACTTGGTACAGGAAATATGACGGTAAACATACTCAATCCTTCGGAGATTCTTAACGGGGCACAATATCAAATAGTATTTACATCAACAGAAGACTATCCTGAATATAGGACTCAATCACTTGACATTATTAAAACTTATAATGGTGTTGTAGATACTATTATTACTAATTTAGATACTACATCAATCGGACCTGATAAAATAAGTCCGCCATTTGATGGAATGAATATTAGCATTAATAATGATACTTCAGTCACTGTAGATAGTACCGGATGGTTAGTGATAGTAGGGGAAGAAAGTAATATTACAATGATAGTTTATCCTGATGATTCTAACCGGTCACTTCCGTGGCCGGCTGATTATGAGTTAAGATTCTTTGATTCACCAGTGGATACGACCTATATTCATTCTCCGCCCTTATATACGCGGTTTCCAATTAACTTTAGAATCTGGAGTAATACTGAAGCTAGATATTCAGAAGTTGCAGTTAAGGATAACGATTTTTCGGGCTCGCTTACTTTTGGTGATGTAATTCAAATTGTGGAATTCATCGGTACGCCTTCATTGAGCAACTCAAAAATTGCTTGGAATATTTCTTACGATCTACCAATCGACCCGGGAGAAGATATTATAGAGCCTGTTGAGGGAGAAAAATTTCTCATATCAACAACTAAAGCATTTATCACTGGAGATAACTTTACATACTCTACAAAACCAGGCGGGGTAAATAATCAACTGGCTCAAGATCAGCTAAAGGATATTAAGGTTGTTCCTAACCCTTATATAAG
>JBATTD010000662.1:0-1533 GCA_049670345.1 Ignavibacteriaceae bacterium | reverse complement strand
GGGTGTAATTACAAGGTTGTTATTGGATTTGGGTAAAGGATGAACAAGCGATTTCTGTTTATTAAATGTTAACTGCAGGTCGGGCAATTCAAGATTAAACAGACTGTTGATAGTTACCCCCTTGATTCTGCCGGTGCCATAATTTTTCTTAAAGCTCTGGTTAAACCAAACTATCTTTTTATTCTTATCGGCAATTGCAATTGCAGCGCTCTGACTGCCAAACAACTCTTCAGCAGCATATTTATCAATTGGATTAGCCGCCATTTGAAATTAAATTGGTTTTAGTTCGTACTTCTTAATTTTTGTGTAAAGTGTTTTGGGGCTTATTCCTAACTGGTTTGCAGTTTGAGATCTATCCCACCTGTTTTTATCAAGAACTTTTTTGATATGCCATTTTTCAAGTTCTTCCATGCTAAGAATTTCATCATTATCCTCCGTTGAGGAGAGACTTCTAGACCGTGCCTGGTAAGAATGTGGAAGGTTCAGATCATCAGGCAGGATAAGTTCCCCTTCTGCAAAAATTATAGCTCTTTCAATAATATGTTCAAGCTCGCGTATGTTGCCTGTAAAGGAATAATTAAGAAGCATGTCATTAGCTTGTTCCGATAAACGTTTTGGCGCTCTCACGGGCGATTTTTCACCCAGAAAATAATTTGCCAGAACCAGGATATCTTCCTGCCTGTCGCGTAATGGTGGAATAGTTAGAGTTATTACGTTCAACCTGAAAAGAAGATCTTTTCTAAAATTTTTATTTTCTGCCTCTTCAAGTAAGTTCTTGTTAGTTGCGCCAATTACCCTTACGTTTGAGTTCAAGCTCACCACACCGCCAATTCTCCTGTACTCCCCGTTTTCAAGGAAGCGAAGCAGTTTTGGCTGCAAAGTTAAGCTCAACTCACCAATTTCATCCAGGAATAAAGTTCCGCCATGTGCTATTTCAACAAGCCCCTGCTTCGTATTTTTTGCATCTGTAAAAGCACCTTTCTCATGCCCAAACAATTCACTTTCTATCAGCTGATCCGGAAGGGATGCACAGTTAATAACAACAAACGGTTTCTCTTTCCTGGAAGATTGTTTGTGCATATATTCTGCAAATAATTCTTTACCAGTACCAGTTTCTCCTTCAATTAATATATTTGAATCGGATACTGCAGCTTTTTGTGAAAGGTTAAGCACACGCTGCAACGGCGGACTGCTACCAATTATTGTATCTGAACTTTTTTTGCTAATTTCTTTTGTTAGTAACTCTGTTCTAACAATCAGCTCTTTATGCTCAACCGCCCTGTTTATAGTAAGCAGTAACTGATCAAACTCATATGGTTTTGTTATAAAATCATACGCACCGGATTTAATACATTCAATAGCTTTACGCATTTCTTCTTGTGCAGAAAGGATAATAACCTGGACGGTGGGGTTGTATTCTTTAACAAACTTTAATACCTCCTCCCCCTGTACCACTTTCATATTAAGGTCAAGCAGAAGCACATCGTAGTGAGTTCCTTTTATTGCCTGAATTGCGTACTCACCATCGTACAC
>JBATTD010000661.1:0-6140 GCA_049670345.1 Ignavibacteriaceae bacterium | reverse complement strand
AAATCAACCGTTATCAGTATGTGATAAAACTGCGGGTGCTTTAAAATCATTAGGAAGAGATGATATTTTCATTTCAGATTCAACTTACTTTTATGATGGTGGTGGTTGCTGTTAATCGTTCTTGAGAGCATAGCACTTCCCCTGTCATTCCCAACCTGCCTACCGGTAGGCAGGCTTGATGGGAATCTTTTCGTATTATTGAGATTCCCGCTTTTGCGGGAATGACACTTCTTCTGTTTTACCAACTTATCTCTCTTAGTTTGGTCTGCAAAATATTGGAATTCGTTAAATCATTTCTACTCACCAAATTCAAATTGAATTCTTTCTATAGTTTCTCTAAATTTTGTTATGGAAATTTCTAAAAAACAACTCATTTCAATTTTCCACAAAAATTTACAGGCATTAACATGATCAAGAAAATCTCTTTGCTGTTTCTAGCAATAATCATTTCATCATCTTCAATATTCGCTCAAAATGATGACGAAGAAAAAGAGAAGACGAAAGACCCTTATTCTTCTTCAACCTTTAACGGATTAAAGTTTCGTTTACTGGGCCCTGCTATTACTTCCGGGCGTGTTACAGACTTTGCTGTTAATCCAAATAACTATCACGAGTTTTACACCGCGGTTGCTTCAGGTAATGTTTGGAAGACCACAAACTCAGGCACAACCTGGGAACCCATATTTGATAAATATGATTCGTACTCAATTGGCTGTGTTACACTCGATCCTAATAATCCGCACGTTGTTTATGTTGGAACAGGTGAGAACAACAGCCAGCGCTCTGTTTCCTGGGGTGATGGTATTTATAGATCGGAAGACGGTGGAAAGAGTTTTAAAAATATTGGGTTGAAGAAATCAGAACATATAGCTAAGATTTTAGTTGACCCCAGAGATTCAAAAGTAATTTACACCGCTGCACAGGGACCTTTGTGGGGACCAGGAGGACAGCGCGGACTTTATAAATCTACTGATTATGGCGCTACATGGGATTCAGTTCTTTACATAAGTGAAAACACAGGCGTAACCGATGTTGTGATGGATCCAAGAAATCCTGATGTTCTTTACGCAGCATCTTACCAAAGAAGAAGGCACGTTTGGGTTTTACTGAACGGCGGTCCTGAAGGTGCGATTCATAAATCCACAGATGCAGGTGCAACATGGAAAAAATTGAAATCAGGTTTGCCTGGAGGTGATGTTGGAAGAATTGGCTTGGCTATTTCACCTGTTAATCCCGATTATGTATTTGCAATAATTGAAGCTCGGGGAGATAAAGGAGGTTTCTACAAATCAACAAACAGGGGAGCATCGTGGAATAAAACAAATGATTATAAAACAACAAGTGCTCAATATTACAACGAAATATTTTGTGACCCAAAAGATGTAAATAAAATCTATTCGCTCGATACACGAACACAGGTTTCAATTGATGGTGGAACAACATTTAATAATGTTGGCAACAAAGCCCGGCATGTTGATGATCATGCATTATGGATAAATCCGGATAATACAGATCACTTTTTAATTGGTGGTGATGGCGGAATTTATGAAACATTCGACGGCGCTAAAACGTGGCTGTTCAAAAGCAATCTTCCCATAACACAATTCTACAGAGTTAGCGTTGACAACTCTGAACCATTTTACTGGGTTTACGGTGGTACGCAGGATAACAACAGCATGGGAGTGCCTTCACAAACAATTAATAATGAAGGTATAGTGAACGCTGATTGGGTTCCTACTCTCGGTGGAGACGGTTACGAATCTGCAATCGATCCGGTTGATCCAAACATAGTTTATGCACAATATCAATACGGCGGACTGGTTCGTTACGACAAAAAAAGCGGAGAGTATATAAGCATAAAGCCACAGGAAGGAATTAACGAAGAACCGCTAAAGTGGAACTGGGACACACCATTAATTATTAGTCCGCATAAACATACACGGTTATACTTTGCTGCAAATAAATTATTTAAAAGTGAGGACAGGGGTAACAGCTGGGAAGCGGTAAGTTCTGATCTAACAAGAAAAATTGATAGAAACAAACTTGAAGTGATGGGTAAAGTATGGAGTGTTGATGCCGTAGCAAAAAATGCATCTACATCTTTTTACGGCAATATAGTTTCTCTAACCGAATCACCGTTGGTTGAAGGATTGATTTATATTGGAACAGACGACGGCTTAATACAGGTAACTGAAGACGGGGGACAGACATGGAGAAAGATTGAGAAGTTTCCGGGAGTTCCTGACATAACTTATGTAAGTTGCCTCTATGCCTCTTTGCACGATCCGAATAGCGTGTACGCTTCATTTGATAATCACAAGCGTGCAGATTTTAAACCGTATATATTAGTTAGCAAGGACAGGGGTAAAAACTGGCAGTCTATCTCAGGTGACTTGAAAGAACCACATGTAGTTTATTCAATAATTCAGGATCACGTTAAACCTGAACTTATGTTTGTTGGAACAGAATACGGTGTTTTCTTCACAAATAACGGCGGACAGAAATGGATACAACTTAAAGGCGGTTTGCCTACTATTGCTGTCAAAGATATCGACATTCAAAGAAGAGAAAATGACCTTGTACTTGGAACATTCGGAAGAGGATTTTATGTGCTTGATAATTATTCGCCTTTAAGAGAAGTAGATGAAAAAAGTCTTGAAGAGCAGGAGAATATTTTATATCCAGTTAAAGATGCACTGATGTTCGTAAAACGCAGAGGTACTTTTGGCGGTGTGGGCACTTCATTCTTCAAAGCAGATAATCCTCCTTTTGGAGCTACTTTTACTTATTACATCAAAGAAGCACCGAAGACGAGGAAAGCACAGCGGCAGGAAAAAGAAAAGGAATTGATAAAGGGAGATAAACCTGTATATTATCCAAACTGGGATGAACTTCGTTTGGAAGAAAGAGAAGAAAAATCGTACCTGCTTTTTAATATTTCGGATGAAAATGGAAACGTTGTAAGAAAAATAAAAGAAGGTGTTAAATCTGGTATAAACCGTGTTACATGGGATTTAAGATATGCAGATACAAATCCTGTTAAAAAAGTAACCGATAAAAATGAGAGCGGTTCACCTGTTATGCCCGGAAAGTATTTTGTTTCTATATCAATGTCTGTTGATGGAGTGTTGACTGAGGTAGCCGGTCCACAGGAATTTGAAGCAAAGGTTCTTCAAAACTCAACTTTGCCTGCAGAAGATCGTGGAGAGCTTGTAGCATTCCAGAAAAAGTTCTGGGAGTTCAACAGAGCAGTAGAAGGTGCACTAAATTCGACACGGGATCTTAAAGCAAAAATGGACATTCTAATTTATGCTATCAAACAAACGCCCGACGCACCAAACAGCTTAATTAATGATGCATTAAGAATAAAGAGTGAAACAGATGATGTTCTTCAGCATCTTTACAGAGATGAAACAATCGCAGGACGAAATGAACCTACTCCCCCGACAATTTATGACAGGTTAAACGAGATTGCCTGGGGTGTGGGGAGTACAACTTCATCTCCAACTCAAACTCAGCGGGATAACTACAAAGCTGCCTCCGCAGAATTTGATCCGATTCTTACGCAATTAAAAAGATTGTTTGAAGTTGATTTGAAAAATCTTGAAGCACAAATGGAACAATACGGTGTACCATGGACTCCGGGAAGAGTTCCTGGATGGAATAAAGAATAAAAAATTTAGGCGATCGCAAGATCGCCTTTTTTATTTATTATGAGTCATGCTGAACCTGCTTGCAGCAGGCAAGCTTGTTTCAGCATCTAAAACCATTAAAGAAGGAGATCCCAAACTAAGTCTGCCTTTCGACTACAATCCGGTAGGTAGGGCAGACAGGTTCTGGATAACAACTTTGCTTTCATTTCATCAAAATCATTTTTTTAGTTTCAATAAAACTCTGCCCTGAGCCTTGCCTACCGGCAGGCAGGCCTGTCGAAGGATCCCCGGCCATAAGCCGATAGAAATAAATCCCACTCGGCAAGTCAGTTCCGCTAAATTCAACTTCGTAGATCCCTTCTGGTCTTTCTTCATTTACTAATATCGCTGCTTCTTTTCCCAACACATTATAAACTTTAAGATTAACGAAAGAAGCTTTAGGAATAACAAACTTAATCTTTGTACCTGGATTAAAGGGGTTGGGATAGTTTTGGTACAAAGTAAAATCGGAAGGAGAGATTTTCGGAGTTCCCTCATCAACCTCCACAACGTTATCAACAATGGCAGTCCATAGACTAAGCTGGTGATTGTCTACTCTTGTCCATATCGGGCGAACAATATTATTATAAGCAGTTACACCAATGTAATCACCGATGAAATCCAGTTCGGTTGGACTAAACGGACTTTCACTAATCCTAAAGTTATTAAATGAAGTAGCACCATCTGTAGAAACAGCCATATAAACATCTGTTTGGTTATCTGTATATCGTCGCCGGTCATAAAAAACAAAATATATGTTGCCATTTGCCTGATCTATTGTCATCCAGGCAAAGAATTGGTGTTTGCCCGGCTGATCATTATTCACCCTGATTGGTTCACTCCAACTTATTCCACCATCAGTCGATCTAACTAACCAAACATCCGTATCATTATAACCGCTTCGCTGGTCGGTCCAGCAGATATAAATATTTCCATAATAGGAACCGGGACTAAGGTCACAATTAATAATGGGAAATCCCGGGGCGCGTTGAATTCCGAAGATGTTGAATAACAACCAGTTGATATGAAAGCCCGTAACATTAATATCACTTTCCGGCCAGGTCAGGCCACCATCCGTGGATCTGTCAAATATAAGTCCGGCAGGACCCATCCAGGTAAGGTAGACTTCATTATTTGGTCCGACTGCAGGCATTGGGGCATGAGCACTGTAATTTCCACCCATTGCATTGCCGTTTCTATCACTGATCCTAACAGGTTCAAACCAGCTTAATCCAGCATCTGTTGAGCGTGACAATTGGATTTCTGAGCTATCTTGTGAACTGGTACTTCCGTGTTCATCAAATTGTGCCCACGCTACATATATATAATTGTTTGACAGGTTTATAACACCCCATTCTTTATCGTTCTCCTTAGTTCCGTTCACACCAGTATACGATCCGTTTGACCAAGCCCCTCCCAACGAAGTACTCTTTTGACAAAGAACACGACTCAAATCAGGAACCAGGTGGAGATAGTAGTAATTATTATTACTGTCCACAAGTACACATGGATCGCCTATAACTCCGAAAGATGATGTGAGAATGTTATGCTGCCAGTTCAATCCGCCATCCAAAGAATAATAATAGTTATCGGTATTAGACCCGACCAAAATATGATCAGTATTTGCGGGATTAATTACTATTGATGCTTCTTCGGGTTCATAAGTATTTATTGGTCCTCCAACTCTCACATTTTGATATTGTGCAAGAGTGAGATGGCAAATAATCAAACTCGTAACAAAAACCAGTATAATTCTTTTCATACCCTGCCCTGTTAAAATAATAATATGGTTGTTAAGACAATTCCGTTTAAATCTCAACACATTTAACTATAACAATAGATTTGTCCCGGTTGTAGTAACCAACTTATCCATAATCTTAACCATAGCAAGAGTATCAAGTTTACAGTATTCTAAAAGTTGTTCTCTCGTTTCGGCAATTATCATCATATCGGTTTCTGTTTGCAGACTTTCATAAGTAATTGATGCAAGACCACCTTCATTTATTTCAAGTTCATCATAACTTAATTCGGGAACAAGCGAAGG
Organism: Ignavibacteriaceae bacterium; assembly: GCA_049670345.1. GTDB lineage: Bacteria > Bacteroidota > Ignavibacteria > Ignavibacteriales > Ignavibacteriaceae > BMS3ABIN03. The sequence goes on along the minus strand of JBATTD010000661.1, from coordinate 404 downwards.
CAGCACAGCTTTAATCGAGTATGAACCCTTCATCTCCGGTGCATAGTAATACTTTTTCTGGAAGGGAATCATTAAATCTCTAATTCTTAAAATAAGTTTCTCTATTTTATCCGCGTATTGAGGAAAATCTCTTGCAATTTCTTTAAGTCGGGTTATCTCGAACGATTTGTTGTATACAACTATATCCACTTTTCCTTTAGCATCATTCAACAATCCTTCAATAAACTTAATGCGAGGATCTTCTCCAGGCTCAGCAAGTAATTCAAAATGTTTTAACTCTCCGCCCTTTTTGTCTTTTAAATGAATTGAATATTGAAAAGGTATTTGCTGGTACGGTTTTGAGTTATCATACAAAGGCACGGCTGGCTGGAAGGATTCAAAATCCATAAAGAATAGAGGATAGT
>JBATTD010000660.1:0-5765 GCA_049670345.1 Ignavibacteriaceae bacterium | reverse complement strand
CAGCAAGGCAATAAAAGAGAGGTATTCGGCTAAGGAATGCAGCAAGCTATGATAATCATCTAACACAGCGAGGTAATATATAGCAGTAATAGAACCAATTCCCACTGCAACCTTAGGATAATGATGTTCCCAGAAATGAGGATAAAAAATCGGGCCTGTTGCGATCATTAGAAGTAGGGTAACAAAAGGGATGACCATAAAGAGCTCGGGTAATTCATGCTCTTCAATAAGAGGCTCAGTATAAATTACGTTGGTGACAGTATCTTCCACAACAATATCGTAATTACTGGCAAAAACATCATCACAAATGAAGAAGGTAATTAGGAGTACAAACGTAAACAGTATGATACTATTCTTATTCATTCATCTCCTACTTAAACTCTGCTCTTGGAGGTTCAAAAACCTGTTCCAGAATTTTATCAGTAGTTTTTTCGGTCACTTTGAGGAATGTACCCGGATATACTCCGATCCAAACGATAAAAATAATTATTGGAACTAAAACAAAAATTTCTCTCTTGTTTAAATCTGAAAGATCATTGAGCTTAGGATTTGTAACCGTGCCGAAGACAACCCGTCTGTACATCCAGAGCAGGTAAACGGCAGCAAATATAACTCCCGTTGAAGCAAAGACTGTAAACCACCAGCTATTTAAAACCGTCGATTTAAAAGATCCAAGCAAAATTAAAAATTCACCAACAAATCCATTTAATCCGGGTAAGCCGATAGACGACAATGAAACAACCATAAGAAAGAATGAATAAACCGGAACTATCTTCGCAATTCCTCCATAGTAAGATATTTCTCTTGTATGTGTTCTTTCGTAAATCATGCCAACCAACAAGAAGAGTGCGCCAGTTGATAATCCATGGTTAATCATCTGGATAATGGCACCTTGCATAGATTCCTGTGTCATCGCAAAAATACCAAGCACAACAAAGCCGAGGTGAGCAACTGAAGAATAAGCAACAAGTTTTTTCATATCGGTTTGAACCATAGCAACCAGAGCGCCGTATATAATTCCGATTACTGCAAGGATTGACATAAAGGATGCAAAGTGTAACGATGCAGCAGGAAACAAAGGCAAGTTGTATCTTAATAAACCATACGTACCCATTTTAAGAAGCACTCCTGCAAGTATTACACTTCCAGCGGTTGGTGCCTGAACGTGAGCATCAGGAAGCCAGGTATGGAACGGGAATAAAGGTACCTTAATTGCAAAGCTAAGCGCAAATGCAATGAACAAATAGTTTTGTATCGATAGATCGAAAAGCGGAGCAACTTTGTATAACTCAACCAGATCTGTTGTGAATTTTCCAAGATAATTTGATGCATGTATTGCAAGCCATATGATTGCAACCAACATAACCAGACTGCCTGCCATCGTATATATAAAAAACTTAACTGCCGCATAAATTCTTTCCTGCCCACCCCAAATTCCTATAATAAAATACATAGGTATGAGCATTGCTTCCCAGAAGAAATAAAAGAGAAAGAGATCTAACGAAACAAAAACACCAAGCATTCCTAATTCAAGGAAAAGCATGAAAAACGTAAATTCTTTTACTTTTTTGTTAATGCCCGACCAGCTTGAAATTAAAGTTAAAGGCGTTAATAAGGTTGTGAGAACAAGGAGCAGCAACGCCATTCCGTCGATTCCAACATGATAGTGAATATTAAGATTTTCAATCCACTTAAATTTATGTACGAACTGGAAAGATGAATTGGACGAATCAAAATTAAAGTAGATAACAAGCGATAACATAAAAGCAACAACGGAAACACCAAGACCAAAATATCTTATAAGGCTTTCTTTTTCTGCTTTAATAAAAAGCAGTACTATCGATCCTATAAAAGGAATGAGTAATAAATATGTTAGTAGTAAACTGTTTTCCATTTTTTTATAAGCTTAATATAATCCAGAATAATGCTAAGAGAATACCGATCATCATTACCAAAGCATACGATTGTACAATTCCTGTTTGCATCTTTCGAAGTAATGCTGAAACATCGCCAACCGACCTTGCTAAACCGTTAACCAACCCATCAATAATTTTGTTGTCGAATATCTTCCATAAAAATGATCTTGAAGAATTTACTATTGGATTTATAACAGTAGAATCATAAACTTCATCAACATAATATTTATTCCACAAGGTGGTGTAAATTAATTTGAACTTTTCAACAGTGTTTGCTGCTATTGATGGGCGTTTGAGATAAATATATGCAGCAGCGGATATTCCACCGAGAGCACCAGCAACTGAAATTGCCATCAACAAGTATTCTTCAAAGTGAGAGTGAGTTCCAAAGTAACTAAGTTTTAATTCGGCTGATTTGAAAATTGGTGATAACCAGTTATGAAATACATTTCCATGAGCACCTGAGAAAAGTTCGGGGATACCGATAAACCCTCCAATTGCAGACAGAACTGCGAGTACGATTAAAGGTACAGTCATCACTTTTGGTGATTCGTGCGGATGAGTTTGTTTTTCATCAAATCGCGGCTTTCCATCGAAAGTTAAAAAGTATAATCTGAACATGTAGAATGCAGTCATCAAAGCTGTGAGTACTCCAATCAGCCAGAAAACAAAACCAAGATTTGTATATGAGAACCAAAGAATTTCATCCTTGCTGAAAAACCCTGAAAAAGGAGGAATGCCTGATATGGCCATGGCAGCAACTAAAAATGTTCCATAGGTTATGGGCATATATTTTTTCAATCCACCGTAATGCTGTATATCCTGCTGCTCGTGCATTGCGTGAATAACAGAACCGGCACCAAGAAAGAGTAAGGCTTTAAAAAAGGCATGAGTCATAAGATGAAAAATCCCGGCTGAAAAAGCGCCTGCACCCATCGCCAAAAACATATAACCCAGCTGGCTGATGGTAGAGTAAGCAAGAACCTTTTTAATATCGTTTTGAACCAGACCGATTGTTGCCGCAAAGAAGGCAGTGAAAACACCAATCACCGCAACTATCATCATTGTGGTTGGAGCCATTGCATAAAGCACAGAGGTTCTGGCAACCATATAAACGCCTGCGGTAACCATGGTTGCGGCATGTATTAATGCAGAAACGGGAGTAGGGCCTGCCATTGCATCCGGCAGCCAAACGAATAAAGGAATTTGCGCTGATTTTCCTGTTGCTCCAATAAACAAAAACAATGTGATGAGCATAAAAATATGTTCCGGTATATCAAACGAAACTGCTCTTGAAAAAACTTCTGAAAATTTTAATGAATCGAAAACAAGATATATAAGAAACATTCCGAGAAGAAAACCGACATCACCAATTCTGTTAACAACAAATGCTTTTAATCCCGCTGCGGATGTAGTGCTTTTTTCAAAATCTTTATCGTACCAAAACCCTATTAGCAAATATGAACAAAGACCAACGCCTTCCCAACCTAAAAACATCAATACAAAATTATCTGCCATTATTAGATTCATCATAGCGAAGATGAAGAGATTCAGATATGCAAAAAATCTCCAGAAAGCTTTATCGCCATGCATATAACCAATTGAATATACGTGGATGATAAAACCAACACCTGTTACCACTAAAGCCATAACTAAGGAAAGCTGATCTACCTGGTATGCAAAACTGACATCCAAAGACCCAACTTTCATCCATGAAAATAAGTTAACATAATTTGTTCTTTGATCTACAGGAAGGGAAAGTGTTTCGAAGAATGCACCGACTATAATAAGAAAAGCTATAAAAATTGCTCCGCTTCCGATAAGCCCAATTATCTTTTCATTTTTAATCTTTGTGCCAAATATTCCGTTTATTAAGAATCCTAACAACGGAAGAAATACAGCCAGATAAATTAGATCAATCATAAAAAAATATAACTTTTATCTTATTACCACTTGAAAATATTAATTTCATCAATGTTTACAGTAAGTTTGTTTCGGAACAGGGCGATAATAATTGCAAGACCAACAGCAGCTTCGGCAGCAGCCACAGCCATTACAAAAAACACAAACAACTGCCCGATAGAATTACCGAGATATGATGAAAATGTAATTAGAGTTAAATTTGCCGAATTAAGCATTAGTTCAATAGACATGAATACTATAATTGCATTCCTTCTGATTAAAACACCGACTACGCCTGTAGTAAAAAGTGCGGCGCTTAAAACAAGGTAATATTCTATTTGAATTTGCATAAACTTATTTGAATTTCTTTTTTGCTAAAACCAATGCGCCAATTACAGCAGCTAACAATAAATAACCAACTGCTTCAAACGGAAGTACATAATTTGTAAAAAGTTCTCTGCCGATTTGTTCTATCGTTCCTGCTTTAACGCTTGCTGCTACTTCCCTGCTAACTCCTTCGGAAGGTTTGGAGAACAATATTATATACGCAATCTGAAGAAAAACCAATACCGCAATAACCACAGCAAATATTTTTAACTGTGGTTTGTATTCCATAAACCTTTTTTCGTGTTCGGGATTTATGAGCATAATTACAAACAGGAAGAAAACCATGATTGCACCTGCATAAACAATAACCTGGGCAACAGCAATGAATTGAGCATTGAGTGTTAAATAAAGACCTGCAAGTGAACCAAAATTAACTACAAGAAAAAGTGCTGAGATAACTGGATTAACTCTTGTTACCATAAGAATTCCCGACACGAGACAAACAACGGCAAATATTACAAAAAGTACAATTTCTAAAGTCATCGTTTAATACTTTTAATTCATTAAGGAGTTTTTCTGTAAATCATTCTTGGAAATGGAATTGCTTCTCTAAGATGATCGAGACCGCAAATCCAGCTAACAGTTCTTTCCAGTCCCAATCCAAAACCGGCATGAGGAACCGTACCGTACCTTCTTAAATCTAAATACCATTCAAAAGCTTCCTGCGGAAGATTGTGTTCTTTTATTCTTTCCAAAAGTTGATCAAGATCATCTTCCCTTTGGCTTCCGCCTATTATTTCACCGTAACCTTCAGGAGCAAGTACATCCATTGCAAGTGCTAACTTCGGGTTTTCAGGATCGCGTTTCATGTAAAATGCTTTTATATCAGCAGGATAACGATGTACAATTACTGGTCTGTCAAACTGATTTGAAATAATTGTTTCATCTGCGCCGCTAATATCTTTTCCCCATTCCAGCTCAACATTATTTTTCTTTAAGATTTCAATTGCTTCATCGTAACTGATTCTTGGCAACGGTTTTTTAACATTTACTAATTTCGAAGTGTCACGTTCTAAAATATCAAGTTCATTTTTCATTTCCTTCAGAACAGTCTGAACAATGTATTCCAAAAATGATTCGGCTAAATCCATATCATCTTTCAAATCAAAAAAAGCAGCTTCAGGTTCAACCATCCAAAACTCGGTTAAGTGTCTTCTTGTTTTTGATTTCTCTGCTCTGAATGTTGGACCAAAAGTATAAACTTTGCCGAGAGCCATTGCACCCGCTTCCGCATAAAGCTGCCCCGATTGCGTGAGATATGCGCTTCCTAAATCAAAATATTCAGTTTCAAAAAGAGTTGATGTACCCTCAACCGCATTTGGTGTAAGGATGGGTGGGTCCATTAAAGTGAAATCTCTGTCATCAAAGAAATCTCTTATTGCTTTAACAATCCGGTGTCTTATCTTTAAAATAGCAACCTGCTTTTTCGAACGCAGCCATAAATGTCTGTTATCAAGAAGAAATTCTATTCCGTGATCTTTTGGTGTGATGGGATAGTTTTGTGCGTTTTGTATAATCGTTAAATCCGTAGCATCAAGCTCATAACCACCAACAGAACGG
>JBATTD010000659.1:0-9760 GCA_049670345.1 Ignavibacteriaceae bacterium | reverse complement strand
CTGCAGAAAAGATGGCTTCCGTTGATTATGCCGGACCACTCTTTACCGATGACACGATAGTACCGTTTGAGAAACTTAAAGAGGAATCGATAAGGCACGCACTTAAAGTTACAAAAGGCAACATTGTAGAGGCAGCTAAACGGTTGCAGCTTGGACGAGCTACTATTTACAGGTTAATGGAAAAATACAGTATTGAAAACAGAGCTTACAGCGAATAATTATAGAATTGGAGACAATTAGATGTTTTTTATAAAAGAAGAACACGATGATGTTATTGTAGAAGTTGTGGAATTAAATAGGGCTACTTTAAATGAAGTCGATGAATTCAAAAAAAGATTAGTTGAAAATATTGATAATGGCTACAAAAAAATCGTTGTCGATCTTGCCGGATGTGAATTTATTGATTCTACCTTTCTTGGTGCTCTGGTAATAGCTCTTAAAAGGATAACAAGTCTTGGTGGAGATTTGAGATTAGTAGGATTTCAGCCTACTGTTCACTCTATGTTTGAATTAACCAGGATGTATCGTGTTTTTGAAACATTTAAAACAAAAGAAGACGCTATCCTGAGTTTTAAGTAAACGGAAATATTGTGAGCTCTTGTTTTAATTCTTCCAATCAATTCCTAATTAAACCTGTAGATGAAACTATAAATTTATCAGCAGGATTTACAAACTCATCATTTTATCATACTTAGTAAGAGAGCGATACAGTGGGTTACAATGGAAAAACAGTATTGATAATTGATGATGATATCACAATTCGAAAACTTTTAAGTCATCAGTTAAAAGTAAATAATTTCACTACCTTGGAAGCAGAAAGTGCTGATGCAGGGTTTAATTGTCTTGAAAACAATAATATCGATTTAGTCCTTTGCGATGTAACTTTGGGGGAAATGGATGGATTTACATTTTGTAAAAAAGTGAGAGAAAATGAAAATTATAAACTTATACCATTCATTTTTGTTACAGCTAAAAGTTCGTATGAAGCTAAAACACGAGCGCTGGAAGTCGGCGGCGATGATATTATAACAAAACCATTCGATGTTAATGAACTCATTTTAAAAGTAAAGGCACTTCAAAAAAGATCGGATATTTATAAACTTTATGGTGTTAAGAAAAATCTTAACAATACTTTTCAAAAAAAATCATTTAAAATATTACTTGTAGATGACGATGCTTCTTTATCGAAAGCATTTCACTATAATCTCAAAAAAGCTGGATTTGAATGTAAATCTGTTGAGAGCGGTAAAGAAGCATTGGAAATTTTAAATACATTTAAACCTGATATTATAATTTCTGATATAATGATGCCCAATATGAATGGCTTTGAGTTTAGAAATTTTATTTTAGAACGAACTGAACTAAAGTCAATACCTTTCATATTTCTAACTGCAAGAAGTGATGAACAGGATATTCTTGATGGTTATGAATTGGATATTGCAGATTATGTAATTAAAACTGAAGGGCCTAAAGTTATTGTCGCTAAAGTTAAAGCCATCATTAATAGTTTATCGAAAGAGCGCCAAAAAGTTGTATCTGAATTACATGAGGCAGCTGATTCATTACGCATAAAAGTTGTTCCTGATAATCTTCCTGCATTTGGCGGATTTAAAATTAAACAATGGCATGTACCTTTTGAAGGAATTCCTGGAGGAGATTTTATAGATTACTTTAAAATTGATGATGAACATCTTGCAATTGTTTTAGGCGATGTGATGGGTAAAAAATGGGGGGCATGGTATTTTGCCTTTGCGTATGCAGGTTATGTTAGAAGTGCATTACGGGGTGTATTGCAATCTTCAAAAAAATATTCTCCAAGTGCAATTTTAAGTGAAGTAAATAAATCGGTTTATAAAGATGCAAAAGTCTCAGAAGTGTTTTCTACAATTTCGATTGTAATATTAGATAGTAAAAATCTTGTTGCAAGTTATACAGGCGCCGGAGATCTTCCTTTAGTATATAAAAATTCGTCTGAAAATATTGTAAAGAATATTCAATCCAAAGGAATGCTTTTGGGCTTTTCTCACGATGGTGAATACGAAGATACTGTTATCCATCTTAATAAAACCGACTCACTTTTGTTAACCACCGACGGAATAATTGAAACAAGAAATGCTAACGATGAACAGTTTGGTTCCAAACGATTATTGGAGAGAATTCAATCTCTTACAAATGGTCAGGATGAACTGGAAGCAATTAAGGAGGACATCACTGAATTTTCAGGAGGAAGTTTTGAGGATGATATAAGTTTAATTTCAATTACAATTAAGTAAATATTTGGAATTAATCTTCTTTCAACAAATAAAAAACATGTCAAATAATCAAATAACATTTTCCAATAAACCTTTTGGAAATATTTTAATAATATTTAGAATAGAACAAAATTTTTCTATATAATTATTTCAAAATAAGTTAGAAGAATTTTGAATATTATATTTTTATTATTACTTTAGGCCATTGAAGATTTAACTTGTTTTATTCTAATGCTTTATGGGGTTCTTTTAAACTAACTCTGTATGCAAAGGTTACTACTTTTATTAAATAGTTATTTTACAATAAAAAAATACAGGTATCGAATGAAAGGAGCAATTCTTTCTAAATCGCAGATCAAAACGGGAGGCAACATATTTTATTATTACTTGAGCAGTTTCTTCTTCAAACCATTTGTTTCAGGATTATATGGCTTTACGGCCTTTTTTACACTACTTATTTTCACAAAAGGTATAGCTTATCTTCTTGGGTTTACCAAACAATACATAGTTAGCAGCGATGATGTGTTGTTTTCTATCCTGGGTTTTGTTTTAGTATTCTTAATTAAACTGTTCGCTAATATTAAATACAAAACTGCTGGATAGTTATTCTGCAATTATTTGCTAATTAGTTTGAACCGCTTTCTTGTAACTTTTCGGCTCGTTCTGCTATCTTCAATTGTTCAATCAGTTCATCCAAATCGCCTTCTATTATTCCTGAAAGATTATAAAGGGTTAAACCAATTCTATGGTCAGTAACTCTGTTTTGTGGAAAGTTGTAGGTTCGAATCTTATCACTTCTATCACCACTGCCAATCATTGATTTTCGTTGTGAAGATATTTTCGCATTTTGTTTCTTTAATTCTAAATCATATAATCTTGCCTTCAGCACTTTAAGAGCTTTATGCCTGTTCTTTAATTGAGATCTTTCATCCTGGCATTGCACAACAATCTTTGTAGGAAGATGAGTAATCCTTACAGCAGTTTCAACCTTATTCACATTTTGCCCACCTGCGCCGCCTGAACGATAAATATCAATCTTCAAATCATTTTGATTAATTTCAACCTGCACATCCTCGGCTTCTGGCAATACAGCAACGGATGCCGCAGAAGTATGAACTCTTCCGCTTGCTTCCGTATGTGGTACTCTTTGCACTCTGTGCACACCTCTTTCAAATTTCATATCACCAAAAACACCATCACCGCTTAATGAGAACACAACTTCTTTTATTCCGCCCATTCCTGATTCGCTTATATCAATTATCTCAAGTTTCCATGATCTTAATTCTGCATAGCGGGAATACATCCGGAACAAATCTCCTGCAAACAGACCCGCTTCATCGCCCCCTGTTCCGGCTCTTATTTCAACAATTACATCTTTGTCATCGTTAGGGTTTTTCGGCAGAAGAATGAACTTTATTTTCTCTTCCAGTTTCTCTTTTTGCTCGTTAAGTTCAGCTAATTCTGTCCCAGCGAATTCAATTAGTTCGTTGTCATTCTCAGAGCTAATGATTTCTTTATTCCCCGAGATGTTATTTAAAACAGAATCATATTCATTGTAAACCTTTATTATTTCCTCAAGATCACTTCTTTCCTTACTCAAGCTTATCATCTTATTACGATCATTTACAATTTCTGATTCCGAAAGCTGTGCATTGATATCTTCGTATCTGGAATTAATTTTTTTTAATTTTCCTAATAAGTCCATTGTTAATTTTCATTAGTTAATTGCATTAAGATGTTAGCAACTTGTAAAGTCACTGGTACTGTTTATATTTTGGTGTGCAAATATAGTAAAGATGTCTCTGAATTTCTAAGTAACTTTAAGTACAATTAACTATCAATTTTATTAAAGAATTAATGACATGAATGATAAAAATATTTCGGAGCAATTTAGAGTAACCGGGATAGTTTACGGTGCCTTAATCTTTGGGCTGATAACTTTTTTTGCAATTGCACTGTTTATCGTCGAAAATAAAAAATTCAAACCTATTCAATCGATAGATGAGATTTTTAAGTTACTCATTCCATTAGCCGGATTTGCAGTAATGTTTTTTGCACGAGGTATTTATAATAAAAATATTTCTTCTGTGAATTATAATGATGACTTATTATCCAAAATTAGTAAGTACCGTACTTTTAAAATTATTCAATGGGCTTTAGTAGAATCAATTGGTTTTCTTTCAAATGTAGGATTTATCATTACCGGCAATTACCTCCATGCAATTGTATTTTTATTTATGTTGGGTTTCTTTATTCTTATAAAACCAAGTAAAGAACAATTTTTCAGAGATTTTAAAATTTCGCATGACCAGAAAATCATGTTCTCTAATAGTTGATAATATTTTATCCATCAGATAATTATTTAAGGAGCTTTCTCTTATTATTTATGAAAATTGCTTGTAAAAATGAAACAGTTTGACATTCCACAATTTTACAGAAGTTCTTTCATCACCAAAATAAAAAAATCCAGGAAAGACGATGACCCGAGGAAAAAGGATTACTCACCAACCTTGCTTGATTTTGGACCGGTGAGATTTTATTTGGCAAGGCATTTTGGTTTTTGTTACGGAGTTGAGAATGCAATAGAAATTGCTTACAGAACCGTTGAAGAAAATCCGGATAAAAGAATATTTTTACTGAGTGAAATGATTCACAATCCGGGTGTGAATGAAAACTTGAATAAAATGGGGATTAAGTTTTTAATGGATACTTCAGGTAATGAATTGATTGACTGGAATGAATTAACCTCTGATGATATTGTTATAATACCTGCATTCGGAACAACAATTGAAATTGAAAAGAAATTAAATGATAAGGGTATCAATCCCTACCAATATAATACTACCTGTCCTTTTGTTGAAAAAGTTTGGAACAGAAGCTCTGCATTAGGTGAGGATGATTGTACAATTATTATTCACGGTAAACATTTACATGAAGAAACCCGTGCAACGTTTTCGCAAAGCCAAATGAGTGCGCCTTCACTAATTGTAAGAGATCTGAATGAAGCAAAAATATTGGGTTTAATAATACTTGGCAAAAAGAATGAGAATGATTTTTATAAATTATTTGACGGTAAATATTCAATCGGTTTTAATGTTGTAAAGGATTTAGAAAAAATTGGTGTCGTAAATCAGACTACAATGCTGGCAACTGAGACACAGGAAATAGCTGAGCATCTGAAAAGTGTAATGATAGAAAAATATGGTGTTGAAAACTTAAATAATCATTTTGCTGATACAAGAGATACATTGTGCTATGCAACAAACGATAACCAGGAAGCAACTTATGGTTTGTTAAAAATGAATGCCGATCTGGCAATTGTTGTTGGTGGATATAACAGTTCAAACACTGGACATATTGTTGAACTATGTCAAGAAAAATTGCCCACATATTTTATCTCATCTGAAGAAAAAATATTGGACCCGAATCAGATACTTCATTTTGACATTCAAACAAAGCAAGAAAAAATAACCAACCAATTTCTTCCACGTACTAAACCAGTTACATTATTATTAACAAGTGGTGCATCTTGTCCAGATGCAACTGTTGAATCGGTACTGAGAAAGCTGTTATCATTTTTTAATGAAACGAAAAATGTAGATGAAGTTGTTGAGGCAGTCACTGCTAATATGAACGGGTAGTAACCATCTTTTGATTTCTTACATTTGCTTTTTCCACCTCTTTTAATAATTTATTCATTAATAAATCTACAGGCAGAATCTCTTTAATTAATCCTGAACCTTGTCCGGCTTCCATTTCGCCTTCATTTTCATTGCCCTCAAAAATACCAAGCATTTCTCTTTTCTTACCAAGCAACACTTTTAATTTATCTTCGTTCCAACCATCCTCATCAGCTTTAACAGCTTTTAATGAAAAATCATTTTTTAACATTCTAACCAAACCAATTTTTTTAAAAGCAAGAATTGTATCATTATCCGATGCTTCAACAACTCTTTTTTTATAATTTTGATGAGCAGATGATTCTACTGAAGCGGCAAATCTTGTCCCTAACTGTACAGCTTCAGCACCTAATGAAAGTGCTGCAAGAATACCTCTCCCGTCTGTAATTCCACCCGCAGCGATAACTGGAATACTTAAAGCATCAACCAACTGAGGAATTAAAGCCATAGATGTAATTTCATCGCTGCCGTTATGTCCGCCGGCTTCAACACCCTCGCCAACTACTGCATCACATCCTGAGGCTTCCGCTTTCAAGCCAAACCCAACCGAAGGGACAACATGTATAACGGTAATATTTTTTTCCTTTAACACATTTGTAAATTTTTTAGGGTTACCGGCTGACGTGAAAACAATTTTTACTCCCTCATCAACAGTTACTTTTACAAGATCTTCAACATCTTTACGAAGAAGTGGAATATTCACACCAAACGGTCTATCGGTTGCTGCAAAACATTTTTTTATGTGTTCTTTTAATAACTCCGGTTTCATCGAACCTGAACCGATAAGTCCTAAACCTCCATTATTTGAAACTGCTGATGCAAGTTTCCAACCGGATACCCATATCATACCAGCTTGTACTATTGGGTATTTAATTTTTAACAGCTCTGTAATTTTTGTATTAAAAGTAATCATAATGTTATTATTCCATTTATCTATTAAAATATGCTGCAATCAGGTTCAATATAGATAGTTGTTATTTGTGAATAAAATAGAGATTAGTTAAGTTTACACACTTTTTTTAAAAGAATATAATCACCTCTTAATTTAATGTTTTTAATGGAATTTTTAGAAAGGTTAGTATAATATGTCTTTCTTATTTACATCAGAATCAGTTTCGGAAGGGCATCCTGATAAAGTTTGTGATGCGATATCGGATGGAATTTTAGATGCGATATTTGATAAAGATCCGCAGGCAAGAGTAGCTTGCGAAACCTTTGTTACTACGGGCTTAGTCCTGGTTGGTGGAGAAATCTCGACCGATGCATATATTGAAGTGCCTGATGTCGTACGGTCTACGGTTAAGAAAATTGGTTACACCAGCGCAGAATATAAATTTGATTCCGAATCCTGTTCTGTATTAAATGCAATTCATGCTCAATCACCTGATATAGCTATGGGAGTTGATACCGGCGGTGCAGGAGACCAGGGAATTATGTTTGGATATGCCTGTGATCAAACACCTGAATTGATGCCAATGCCTATTATGTATGCTCATAAATTAGTTATGAAATTGGCAAACATTAGAAAAAATTATGATGGTTTTATGCCTTATCTCCGACCTGATGCTAAGTCTCAGGTTACTATAGAATATGATGAAAACAAAAAACCGTTAAGAGTTGATACAGTTGTTGTCTCAACACAACACGATGCAGATGCAAGTCAGAAAAAAATTAAAGAAGATGTTATTGAAAAAGTTATAAAAGAAGTAATCCCTCAAAATTTGATTGATGATAAAACCAAGTATTTTGTAAATCCAACCGGGCGGTTTGAAATTGGAGGACCACATGGTGACAGTGGTTTGACTGGACGAAAAATAATAGTTGATACTTACGGAGGGTGGGCACCTCATGGCGGCGGTGCATTCTCTGGTAAAGACCCGTCTAAAGTTGATAGAAGTGCTACATACGCGGCAAGGCACATTGCAAAAAATATTGTTGGGGCAGGACTTGCAACAGAGTGCTTAGTGCAATTAGCTTATGCTATCGGTATCGCTGAACCTGTATCTGTTTATGTTGATACAAAAGGTACCGGCGTAATTCCTGATATTGAAATTTCAAAGATGATAAACAAAGAAGTTGATTTAACTCCAAAAGGAATTATCGAAAGACTTAAGTTGAGAAGACCCATCTATCAACGGACTGCGGCGTATGGACACTTTGGGAGGGAAGAAGACGGATTCACCTGGGAGAATTTGGATCTTGTTGAATTATTTAAAAAGTACATTTAGGTTTTAAAAAAAGATAGAGGAATAAATATGAGTGAAACAATGGCTAAGAATGATGTTAAAACTTTACCCTACAAGGTTAAAGATATTTCATTAGCAGAGTGGGGTAGAAAAGAAATAATACTTGCAGAGGCAGAAATGCCTGGTTTAATGGCATTGCGAAGTGAATACAAAGATAAAAAACCGTTAGAAGGTGCACGTATTGCAGGCTGTCTGCATATGACTATTCAAACTGCTGTTTTGATTGAAACACTTAGAGAACTTGGTGCTGAAGTTACCTGGTCTTCCTGCAATATTTTTTCAACACAAGATCATGCTGCAGCTGCAATAGCTGTGCAAAAATTTCCTGTTTATGCCTGGAAAGGTGAAACACTTGAAGAATTTGATTGGTGCATTGAACAAACATTATTTTTTGGTGAAGATAAAAAACCATTAAATATGATATTGGATGACGGTGGTGATTTAACGAATATGGTTTTTGACAAATATCCTGAACTGGCAAAAGGTATCAGAGGTCTTTCCGAGGAAACAACCACGGGTGTTCACAGACTATATGAAAGAGAGAAGAACGGTACTCTTCCTATTCCTGCAATAAATGTTAATGATTCTGTTACTAAATCCAAATTCGATAATAAATATGGCTGCAGGGAATCATTAGTTGATGCAATTCGCAGAGCAACCGATTTAATGCTTGCCGGTAAAGTTGCTGTCGTTGCAGGTTATGGTGATGTTGGAAAAGGTTCCGCGCAATCATTAAGCAGCGCAGGTGTAAGAGTTATCGTAACCGAGATTGATCCGATTTGTGCATTGCAGGCAGCGATGGATGGTTACGAAGTTAAAAGGATGGAAGATGCTGCCCCGAGAGCGGATGTTATTGTTACAGCAACAGGCAATAAAGATGTTATCAATGAAAAGATATTTAGACTGATGAGAGATAAAACTATCGTTTGTAACATCGGGCATTTTGATAATGAGATTGATATGGCCTGGTTGGAAAAAACTTATGGTAATACAAAGGATACAATTAAACCTCAAGTTGATAAATATTCAATAGATGGAAAAGATATTATTGTTTTAGCGGAAGGAAGATTGGTTAACCTTGGATGTGCAATGGGTCATCCATCGTTTGTAATGTCAAACTCATTTACCAATCAAGTGTTAGCGCAGATTGAACTTTGGAATCATAACGATAAATATGAAAACAAAGTGTACACTCTTCCAAAACATCTCGATGAAAAAGTTGCACGGTTGCATTTGCAAAAGATTGGTGTTGAATTGGAGACTCTAACTCCTGAGCAGTCAAAATATATTGATGTTCCGATAGAAGGACCTTTCAAACCTGATTATTACAGATATTAATCTGTTACGGGGGGCGTACTCTATTGCGCCCCTATTTTTTTAACAAATCCCTCAAAGCATTTTCTAAATTTTCAAACTTAAACTTATATCCACTCATCAGTAATTTGTTCATCACAACTCTCTGGCTGTCTGTTGCATAATTTCCCAGTTCGCCTTTCAATATCTTAATAGCAAATTTTGGAATGGGAAGAAAAGATGGGCGATGTAAAACTCTACCCAATGTTTTAGCAAATTGTTTCATCCT